>JALSPZ010000202.1 GCA_026985675.1 Flavobacteriales bacterium | reverse complement strand
TCCCGACTCCCCACTCCCGTAATAAAAAAATAATGTAACTTTGAAAAAAATTATTAAAAGCAATATGATAGCATTTGTCAAAGGAAAAGTTTTTGAAATCAGTCCGACATATATTATTGTAGACAACAATGGAATCGGTTATTTTATTAGGATTTCATTAAATACCTATTCCAAAATCAATCCCGAAAATCCGGTAATGCTCTATACCGAGCAAGTCGTTCGTGAAGATGCTAATTTACTTTATGGATTTTACGAACCATTGGAAAAAGAAATTTTCAAGCTTTTGATTTCGGTTTCCGGCATTGGACCCAATACGGCTATGGTAATTTTATCTTCGATGAATGCCACGGAAATTCAGCAGGTGATAGCCAATGAAGATGTAGCACGATTGAAATCGGTCAAAGGAATAGGACCCAAAACGGCTCAACGGGCTATCATTGAGCTTAAAGATAAGATACTTAAAACTTATGCCGTAGTTCCCCAAGAAGGGGCAATTGTTGTTTCACCTATACAACAAGAAGCTGTCTCCGCTTTGGAAGCACTCGGGTATCCAAAAAAACGGGCAGACAAAGTGATTCGGGATTTGCTCAAACAAAATCCGGATATTTCTATCGAAAATATAATAAAAGAAGCTTTGAAACGTTTATAATATATTTAAAAATAATATATATTTTAATTAAAAATTATAAAAATAAAGCAATTGAAAAATGATGAAATTATAAAAAAAGCTTTATTTTTAGCAAATTATAAAATACAAAAAGTATGAAGCAAGGATTGGGTCGTATAAAAATATTTGTTTTTTTACTTATCATAATGTCCACAACGGCAGTAAATTCACAAAGCCGTCAAGACAGCATAAAAAATAATATTAACCAACAAGCCCTAAGCTTACCCGATGCTCCGAGCATTCAAGAATTATATACCTATGACCCCGATACGGGTCTTTTTTACCTGACCAAAAAGGTAGGAGATTATAATATTACTTATCCTTGGGTATTGACCCCCGAAGAATATTACAAAAGAGCTTTGCAGGAAGCCATCAACAAAAAATTCAAAGAAACCAACAAAGCCATTGCCGGCAAAGGAAAAGAAGCCGAAAAACTTCGTAAAAATCTTTTGCCTACTTATTATGTTAATTCCAAATTCTTTGAAAGTCTTTTCGGTGGAAATACCGTCGATATTCAGCCGACCGGAACGCTCGCTTTGGACTTGGGTTTACGCTACACCAAAAGAGATAATCCGGCAATTCCCGTAAAAAACCGCTCCAATACTTCCTTACTGTTCGACCAAAAAATCCAAATGGGACTCAAAGGAAAAGTCGGGACACGTTTGAATATCGATTTTAACTACGATACCCAATCTACTTTTGACTTTAATAACCAAATCAAACTCAATTATACGCCAACCGAAGACGATATCATTCAAAATATCGAATTGGGGAATGTGAGTATGAAAACCAATAACAGTTTGATATCGGGAGCGCAAAGTCTGTTTGGATTAAAAACCGAATTACAATTTGGAAAAACTTATATTACGGCTGTTTTTGCCGAACAAAAATCCGGAATGCGAACCATTCAGGCACAAGGCGACGAAGTAGTTACCGATTTTGAACAATCCGTATTGAATTACGAAGAAAACAAAAACTTTTTCTTGGCGCAATATTTCCGTGAACATTACGACGAAGCGGTAAAAAATTATCCCTTTATCAACAGTACCGCACGTATTACGCGTATTGAAGTTTGGAAAACCAATCGAACAGCACAAACCGAAAACATACGGAACATCGTAGCGCTGCAAGATTTGGGCGAAAATCAAATCATCGGATTAAACAATCCGCCACCCGGATTTGTTCTCAATCCGGCATCACCCCCGGATAACAGCGTTAATAAAATGGACCCTGCACTGATTCAAACCGGTGGAGGCGTGCTCAATTCGGCTATCCGTGATATTTTTTCCGTATCACAAGGATTTACAGGAATTTCCCCCGTCAATGGAAAAGACTATGTATCGATGGAAAATGCCGTTAAATTGGATTCCACCCAATACAAATTATACCCGCAATTGGGATATATCACCCTTAAACAAAGTCTAAACCCCGATGAAGTCCTTGCCGTAGCTTTTGAATATACCATCAACGGACAGGTCTATCGCGTAGGGGAATTTTCCGATAACGGAATCGTTTATCCGCAAACCATAGTCGTTAAATTGCTCAAATCCAATATCGTAAGCACCGAAGAACCTACCTGGGCTTTGATGATGAAAAACATTTATAAAATAGATGCTTTTGATATAAAACCCGATGATTTTCGTTTAAATATTTTATACGTCAATCCTACACCTCTCAACTATATCACGGGAATTAACGGCACCCCTTTA
>JALSPZ010000201.1 GCA_026985675.1 Flavobacteriales bacterium | reverse complement strand
CCGCTTTACATTCATAATATACCGGGTAACTTTCCAATGTATCCACTTGTATTTCAATAACTTGCTGACTTGTTTTTTTATTATTACAAGAAAATAGCAGTAAAATAAAAACAGAAAATAATAATTTCTTCATAAGCTTGTGTGTTTACAAATACTTAAATTCTAAGTATAAAAATTTTTATAAAAATACAAACATTCCCTTTGACAACCAAATAAAAAAATTAAATTTGCATTCCTAAAAACAATAGCAATTGAAAATTATCGGTTCGGAAAATACAATCACGGAACCCGTAGCACTAACGGTTGGTTCATTTGACGGTGTTCATTTGGGACATAAAGCCCTTTTGCAACAATTACAAGCTATTGCCAAGCAAAATGGTTTAAAAACCGCTGTTATGACTTTTGAACCGCATCCTAAAATTTTTTTTAATCCCGCCGGTGATTTTAAATTACTTAATACATTAGACGAAAAAATCAAACTTTTGCAAAATACCGGAATTGATTACTTGATTGTTCAAGATTTTAATAAGGAATTTGCAAGCCTCAATCCTGAAAAATTCATTGAAAAACTCATCAATCAATTTCAAATGAAACATTTATTGATGGGCTACGACCACCATTTCGGAAAAAACAGAAGCGGAAATTATGATTATATCCGGTCGTTGGAAAAAAAATATCCTTTCAAAACTTCCAAAATACTTGCAATAAAACAAAATGGTGAAAACATCAGTTCAAGTTTGATTCGCCGGCTGCTTAACGAAGGCAAAATAGAACAAGCAAACAAACTGTTGGGATATCCGTATTTTATCTACGGAAAAGTTGTCAGTGGAAACCGTATAGGAAATAAATTAGGCTTCCCTACTGCAAATATTGAAGTGGAAAACAAATATAAATTAGTTCCCAAACAAGGAGTTTACCTCGTAAAATCTATAATAGACAATATACCTTATTACGGAATGATGAATATTGGCGTCCGCCCCACAATTGACGGAACCAAAGAAATTAGAGAAGTTCATTTCTTTGATTTTGACCAAGATATTTACGGAAAAAATATTCAAATTTCTTTTCTCAAACGTTTACGTGATGAAAAAAAATTCGATTCATTAAAAGATTTAACCCATCAATTACATCTTGATAAACAAAAAAGTTTGGAATATATAGAAAAATTGAAAGATTTTTAATGCTTATTGATTTAGCTTCAAGAATTCTTTGCGCACTTTGCGTCTTTGCGGTTAAAAACAAAAAAATAATGTAAATTTGCTTTGTGAAAAAATATATCTTTATTTCCATATTACTATTACTTACAAACTCTTCTTGCGAAAAAGATGATGTATGCTTGGAACCCGTTACGCCCAAATTAATGCTTAAATTTTATGACTTTCAAAACCCTTTAAACGAAAAAGAAGTTGAAAATTTAAGTATAGTGGTGTTACCCGAAAATGACACGATTTATAAAAACCTTACCACCAACGAATTATCATTACAATTGAATGTAAATCAAGATTTTTCAAAATTTTTATTTATAAAAGATCAAAATACCGATACGCTTACTTTTTCTTATGAACGACATCCGGTTTTTGTTTCAAAAACTTGTGGATACAAAACTATTTTCGAACAATTTTCCACTCAACTCAGCACAGATAACAATTTATGGATAAAAAATATTGAAGTCATTACTCCTACTGTAAATACAGATACACTTACACATGTCAAGATATTTCATTAACATATTATTTCTGTTGTTTTTCGGTTATATTTCGGCGCAAGAATCGCCCAAAGATAGCTTGGCGAGTGCTAATAAAAAATTCAAACTAAATCCTTTGAACATAAGAATAGGTTTTGATATTGGAAATTATCTAACCGGCATTGTAAATAATGAAAACAAAACGGGATTTTATTTGGATAGTAATATTTATAAAAATTATTTTTTGACCATACTTTTCGGAAAAGAAATCGATAAATTTAACAACGGGTTGCTCGATGTAAAAACACAGGGGACGTATTTCAAAACCGGCATCGATTATAATATTTATGACAATTGGCCCGGAATGGATAATCAAGTGAGTGTAGGATTTTATTACGGTTATTCAAATTTTGATGCATTATTATATGATTATATAATCAATCAGCCCGCGAGTATTTTTCAACCTCAACCCGTCGTTGTTAACCGAAACTTTTATTTTTCCAACAATTCTTGGTTGGAACTTACGGGAAAACTCCAAGTGGAAACTTTAAAAAATTTGTATTTGGGATATACAATTTCACTAAAATATTTATTGACTTCCAAACGCACCGATGAATTTGAAGCCATTTATATTCCCGGATTTTACAAAGTAAACTCCCATAGCAATTTCGGTTTCGGTATGCAATATTTTATCAGTTA
>JALSPZ010000200.1 GCA_026985675.1 Flavobacteriales bacterium | reverse complement strand
TCTTTAATTAATTTAGGAGCAGGTATGGGATCTTACTATACCTCAGGTTCCGGTTACAAAACTACTCTTCCTCCTTTGGAAGCTTCATACGAATACATGATCAATGATAATGTTTCAGTAGGTGGGTTTTTTGGAATGACGAGTAGTGAATACAAACAAGAAATACCTAATATTTTTACATACAAAATAACATTTGGTTATATGGCTTTTGGTGGAGTAGGAAATTATCATTTTGTAAACAATGATGAATTTGATGTTTACGGTGGTATCAAACTGGGTTACACCAATGCCAATATTAAAACCGAGACAAATTCAAATGACAGTGATTTTGACCAAATATTAAAAACTTTAGATTACAAAGGTTCAGGAGTGTTATTTGGAGCTCAAGCCGGTGCAAGATATTTCTTTTCTGACAACATGGCTGTAAATGTTGAATTGGGCTACGGATTTGCTTTGGCTAAGTTGGGATTAACAATCAAACTATAAAAAAACTTCTTTAATAAAAAAAACCGCATCGAGAATGATGCGGTTTTTTTTTATTGCATAAAATTTTTTAAATTTATACTTTCATTCTAAAAATCAAAAACCATGAAAAAAATCCTTCTTTTTACCGGCGATTTTGCCGAAGACTACGAAACTATGGTTCCTTTCCAAATGCTACAACTTTTGGGCTATGAAGTGCATGCGGTTTGTCCCGACAAAAAAGCCGGCGATACCGTAAAAACAGCTATTCATGATTTTGAAGGAGATCAGACCTATTCCGAAAAACCCGGACACAATTTTACCATCAATTATGATTTTGACAAAGTAAATCCATCCGATTATGCCGGATTGATAATTGCCGGGGGGCGTGCACCTGAATATCTGCGTCTAAATCCCAAAGTTTTGGAAATTACCCGTCATTTTTTTGATGCCAACAAACCCGTAGCGGCTATTTGCCACGGCGCACAAATATTGAGTGCTGCCGGAGTGCTCAAAGGACGTAAAGCAACTGCTTATCCTGCCGTAGGTCCCGAAGTCAGTCTTGCCGGAGCAGAATATCAAAATATTCCGGTGGACAAAGCTTTTGTCGATGGAAATTTGGTAACATCTCCCGCTTGGCCTGCACATCCTGACTTTATCAGAGCCTTTGTAAAATTACTGGGTGCTAAAATTGAGATATAAATTTAACTAAATTAAATAATTAATTTGTTGGAATATCGAATATAGAACAAGGAAAGATAATTTTGGGAATAATTGAAAACTTTATTATTTATTAATTGATGTTTTCAAATCAACTTTCAAATCATTCATCTGCTGGAGGTAATTGTTTTTTTGCTTTGGCGCCAAGGTTTTTAAGTTTTTCAACTCTTCCCAAAAGGTTTCCTTTTCCGGTGGTGAGTTTGTTCATAGCATCGTTATAGCTTTGTTGTGCGCTAAACAATCGATTGCCAATTTGTTGCAAATCTTCTACAAAACCGTGAAATTTGTCGTATAAGCGTCCGGCGTGTTCTGCAATTTCTATTGCATTTCGGGTTTGACGTTCATTGGTCCACATATTATCCACTATTTTAAGCGTAGCCAATAGGGTAGAAGGTGTTACCATCACGATATTATAATTAAAAGCGTAATTATATAAAGCCGGTTCTTCTTTTAAAGCCAAAGAAAAAGCCGGTTCGACGGGAATAAACATCAAAATAAATTCAGGAGATTGTCCTTTGAGGAGTTCGTCATAATTTTTTTTACGTAGTCCGTCGATATGCTGTTTGATGGATTGAATATGTTGTTTTATAAAAATTTTAGCTTGTTCATCATTTTCGGCATTTATGTATTTTTCGTAGGCAGTCAGGGATACTTTGGCGTCGATAATCATTTTTTTATCGTTGGGTAAATGTATGATAACATCGGGTTGAAGACGTTTTTGTTTGCCGTCACTTTCTACGGTAAAACTTTGTTGCACAAAATATTCGCGTCCTTTTTCCAATCCCGATTTTTCCAAGAGATTATTCAAAATGGTTTCGCCCCATATCCCTTGGGTTTTACTTTCGCCTTTAAGTGCTTTGGTCAGATTTTGTGCATCAAGACTTAAACGGGCATTCAAATCTTTTAAATCTTTCAGTTGTTGATGAAGGGCTTGCATCCGTCCGTAGCTTTGCTTGTCGGTTTCTATAACTTTTTCTTTAAATTCTTTTATGGCTTTGGTAAAAGGATTGAGAATTTGGTCGAGATTTTCACGATTTTGTTTGGTAAATTTTTCGGTTTTTTCATCCAAAATTTTCTGTGCCAAATTTTCAAATTCCTGTTTGAATTTTTCTTCTTTTTCTTTGAAATGTTTTTGTTCGTTTTCCCATTTCTCTTCCCAAGCTTTTATTTTTTCTTGAAGGGATAAAATTTCGGATTTTAACAAATGCTCTTGCTTGGAAAAAGCAGTTTTAAGTTCCTGTTCTTTGATCAAAAAACTTTGTTCCAAACGATTTTTTTCTTCCAGATTTTTTTGTTCCAAGCTTTTGTATTCATCTAAAAATTTCAGCTTTTCGTTTTCCAAATTTCTTTGGGCTTCGTTTTCGGAAGCAATCAATAAATCTATTTTATTTTGCATTTTGTTTTTTCCGTAAAACAAACCGAAAAGAAAAGCAATGATAAAAATAATAACAGCAATAAAGATGTATATTAGCGTTTCGTTCATTTTATTTTTTTATCAAAATTAGACTAATATAATCGAAAATCAATAAAAAGTTATTAACATTTATTGAATACTTTGTTTTCTTTTAGACATAATAATACTAGCAGCAATAACCCCTGCAAAAGCAATAATTGCTTCACCGAAAGCTGTCCAATATATAACAAAATGATTGTCAGTTTGGAAAAATTTATCATTAAAATTAATAAGTAAAGTATATAATAGACCCAATCCGACAGCTATGCCCGGGTGATTTCTAACAAAATCAACTGATTGATTATACCCGATGCGATAATTTTCCAAGGCATAATCCAATAAAGAAAATCCATAAAAATACGATACTATTAAAATATTTAATAAAAGTCCTATAGAGGAAATGATAGGGTTTTCGGGCAAAATCCACAAAATGAGCGTAATAATTAACACATAAAAATATTCATAAACCAGATTTCTTAAAGTGATTTTTATCCCGCGAAAAATGTCTTTTAGCAATTGTGAGGAGGAAAATTTATAGGTTTTCCCGGATAAAATGTGCATAAGTTTTTCCGAAACCAATGAAAAAACAGGGGATAATATTAGTAAAAGTAAAAAACCCGAAAAATTGGCTAGCATTTGCACTAATAGATTTTCATATTTAGACAAATCGAAAAATGAAATTTTGGAAATAAGCGTTTGAAAAATATAATCTATCAGAACAATAGGTCCGGCAAATATCAGTAACAGGAAAATCAAAAGTAACAACGATTTATAAAATATGGGAATATATTTTAAACCTGATATATAAGAATGTAAAGCAAGTAAAATTTCTTTTATAAATTTCATAGCATCCGATTTTGGGAGAAAGATAGTTTTTTGAAAAAATTAAAATTACAAAAAAGCAGTATTTTTGCCAAAAAAACAGAGATGATCAAGATTGGAAATATAGAACTCCCCGATTTTTCTTTGATATTAGCTCCGATGGAAGACATAAGCGATCCACCGTTTAGAGCTTTATGCAAAGCATATGGAGTTGATTTGATGTTTACGGAATTTGTTTCCACCGAAGGATTGATAAGAGATGCGACAAAGTCCGTAAAAAAATTGGATATTTTTGAACAGGAACGCCCCATCGGGATACAGATTTTTGGTCATGATGTTTATTCTATGCTAAAAGCGGTTGAAAAAATAGAGGAAGTTCAGCCGGATATTATTGATATAAATTATGGATGTCCCGTTAAGAAAGTAGTAACCAAAGGAGCCGGAGCCGGCATATTGAAAGATTTGGATAAAATGCAAAAAATGACGGCAGAGATAGTCAAGCATACCCATTTACCGGTAACAGTTAAAACCCGTCTGGGGTGGGATGAAAGCAGTATTGTGATTAACGAAGTAGCTGAACGCTTACAAGATGTCGGGATTCAAGCCATTTCCATTCACGGGCGGACACGAAAACAAATGTATACAGGGAAGGCGGATTGGCATAAAATAGCTGAAGTGAAACACAATCCGCGAATAAAAATACCCGTTTTTGCCAACGGAGATATCAAAACACCGGAAGATGCCAAACGAATCAGGGATGAATTTGGTTTTGATGGAGCTATGATAGGACGAGCTGCTATCGGTAGTCCTTGGATTTTCAAACAAATGAAAACTTACTTGGAAACCGGAAAAACTATTGAAACCCCATCGGTATCACAACGGGTTGATATTGCAAAAAAACACTTAAAAATGGCAATAGATTGGAAAGGAGAACGTTTGGGTATATTGGAAACTCGTCCGCATTATTCTAATTATTTCAAGGGAATTCCCAATTTCAAGCCATTTAGAATTCGTTTGGTAACCGAGGATCATTTGGATAATATTTATCGTATTTTTGATGAGATAAAGAAAGAATATGAATAATTAATTTCTGATAACCTTTACTCGACTCATTTCATTTTTTTGATTTTGAATTTCAAGAAAATATACACCGGAAGTTAAATTTGAAATATTAATTTTACGAATATTTTCCTTTTGAATTTCTTTCAAAACTCTACCATTAATATCAAATATTTTTACTTCAATAATTTTTGATGAAGTGTCTAAATTGATAAAATCAGTAGCAGGAATTGGATAAACTTTTAGATCTTTAATTGTATTTTGTTCTACAATACTACCGGAATTAACCATATTATTAAAATCTTGCATAGAACCATTAAAAACATCCAAATCCACTGCTCCCGATATTCCATTGACACTTCCTTGCCAAGAATATTGTTTAAATTTCCAATCATTCCAAACGCCCAGATTTGAAGGAGGGTCGGTTGGGCTTTCATCAGGTTTGGCAATCCATAAATCATAAACATTAACAGAACTTTGCAGGTATCCCGCGTAATGACTATTAGTATAAATAATCGGTCTGATACCGGTTTGATTTTCTACTTCCGTAAGCCAATTAAGCACCCATTGTGTCAAAGCGTATGAGGTAAATAGTTGATCCAAATGTGTATTGGAATTAGGGTCTTCCAAATCCAAAACAGGGGGCAAAAATCCATCTCCAATATATGTTCCCGCTATCGAAACAAAATGATTGGCTTCATCATTAGCCGAATTATTATCCGGACGGGCAAAATGATATGCTCCCATTACTACTCCGGCATTATTTCCATTATTCATATTGGTTACAAAACGTGGATCGTTATAGGTATATCCTTCTGTAGCTTTGACATAGGCGAATACTTTTCCGTCATTATATACTTGAGTCCAATTAACTGCTCCTTGGTAGTGAGATATATCTATGCCTAATATATTTTGAGCTTGTAATATTAGTGAAAGATTGGTTAGTAAAATTAAAATTATTTTTTTCATCTGTCCAGGTTTATTTTTTACATTCGGCTATTTTTATAGATTGTATAAATTGATCAAAATTTTTATCGTTCTCTTGTTGTTTGCCGGTATAAATAATATCAAGTTCACCTTCATTTATAAGCAAACTTATTTTTGTTCTTTTTAGCGGCTGGTCAATAGGCATGCCTTTTCCGTTATACCGGATAATTTCGCTTGTTTCAATGGCTTGTTTACCATCTATTTTTATGAATTTTCCTGTTTTTGAAAGATTTTTAATTTTATAATTATAAATCTTTTTTCCGTTTTTTCCCGGATGAAAAACAAATTGAATACGCGTTGAGTTAAGTGTATCCGTATAAACGCTTTCCAAGCTCATAATTTTGCCTTGTCTGTTAATGGATTTTAAATCTTCATAATCGGTTTTCCAATTTTCCGGACGGGTAAAGATTATGCCATATTTCTGCACTTGATTATCTAAAAGTTTGCTATTTTGTTCTTTATTATTTGGAGAAATATTTTCTTCTGGTTGTTCAATAGAAGCCGATTTGACGGATATGGCTTGATTTTTTTGTGTTTTACAGGCAAATATCCCTATAAATAAAAGTAGTAAACTAAAATTTTTCATGATTGTTTTCATTTTTTAGGTTTAAAAATTGATTGATATACGGTATTTTTTTCAACGGTTGTTTTGGTAAAATAATCCGGTAATAATTCACCTTTAACATATTTTTGACTTTGATCCAAATAATGTTTACTTGCCGGTATACCACTGATACCTGTTGGCAAGATACTCCAAGATTGATCCCAGTTGGCGGTGTTAAATATATGTTTTTCGGAAGCTCCGAAATCGGAATCATAAGGAGTCTCAAAATTTATTGTAAATGGATTGACCGTATTGCTGGCACCCGGTGCTTCATATATACGATTAAGATTGAATAATTTATCCAATATTTTGACTTTTCCCAAGGGATGTTCCAAACGTAAACGGTGAACTTTTCCCCAATTGATTTTGTTTATTTTTCCATAACTAACTTCAATTTTTTTTATGGCATCTTTAAAAGATTTGGTCAACATCAAATCAAAGTTTTCTTTGGGGTCGGTTGTAATATCATCACACCAAGGAGAATCCGGATGCAAAAAAGTATTTTGTAAAAGATATTTCCCGAAAAGCAAAGAGCCGTTAAATTCCTTAAAAAGCTTATCTCCCATTTCGTCTTTTGCAATATTTCTCAAAAATTCTATCAAAGTTTGTTCAAAAATTAATGGGGCTACGGTGTTCTCTTCATAGCGATTATCCCAATTTTGTAATATTTCAAAAGCTTGCTTTTCGATAGCATTAAGTTTAGCTTTTGCTAATGTTTTAATGATTAAGGGTTTTATTTCATCGGCTTGAACCGAATGATGGTCGTCGAGCATTTGTTTAAAATCTTCTATGGATAATTTTTCTTTTGCTTGAAGCATTTCTCTTATTCTTTTAATACGGTAAGGTAGATCATACCATTCGGTGATATAATAAGGAAAAATACTATCACTTAAACTTTTATTATTGGCAGAGGATACAAATCCACGCGGAGGATTGAATTCGTAAGGTAAACTGTCAAACGGGACAAAACCTTTCCAGTCATATTTATCGGTATCGCCGGGATAGAATAAATATCCGGGAGCCGTTCTTTTGGGAATTTTTGCTCCCATATGTATACCGTAATTTCCTTGAATATCTGCATAAGCAATATTTTGACTAACGGAATTAAAGCCTTTGATGGCATTTAGAAAATCATTCCAATTTTTGGCATAGTTCAATTTATACAATGCTTCGATTTCACGGGAATCTTCATTGCCAATCCAATGCATCGAAACCGGTTTTGATTCTAAACTGCCAAATTTTGTAATGATCGGGCCGCGATGAGTAAAATATAACTTTTTTATAATCGGTTCTTTTTTATCTTTTATGAAAAATTTTTCGGTTTTGACTGTTAAATTTTTCCATTGACCGTTTAAGAAATATTGAGAGGTATCTTTATTGATTTTTTCAAAATAAAAATCAGCGCCGTCCAACATAACGTTGGTCATACCCCAAGCAATATTTTCATTATGGCCGGCTACTATATAAGGGGCACCGGGTAAGATAACTCCAGTAACATTAAGTTTACCCGGAATTTCCTGATGCATACGACTCCAGATACCAGGGACATTTAACATCAAATGCATATCATTGGAAAAGATTGGTTTTCCGGTAGTAGTTTTCTTTCCCCCGGCTACCCAATTGTTACTACCGTTGAAAATATCAGGCATAATTTCGCCCAATTGATCAAGAGCGGCAACCAATGAAGTATCTACGGGAATTTCTTTTGTTAAGCGGAAAGAAGGGTAAATATATTCATTATTGTGTTTATAATCGGGTAGCAAAAATTTAATGTATTTTTTATCCAGTTTATGCATCAATTGATTAAGAACGATTTCCATTTTATAACCCAGTTCCAGATTCCAAGCCATATATCCTGCCAAATTTAAAGAATGTTCAGGTGTCCATTTTTCAGGTTGATATTTGAGAAGTTTGAATTCAAAGGGTAAATCTTTTTTATTTTGTTCGATATATTGGTTAACGCCGTCTGCAAAATATTTTAGTGTTAGTATTGTATTTTTATCCAGTTTTGATAATAAATTTCGGGAGGTTTCCGGTATTTGTAATTTTCTCAGAAAAACATCGGTTTCCAAAGTTTTATCACCGAAAATTTCGGATAAACGTCCTTGGGTAACCCTTCGGAGTAAGTCCATTTGCCACAGACGATCTTGTGCGGTGATATATCCTACAACTTTATATAAATCTTTTTCGTTTTCCGCGTAAATATGCGGTGTTCCGTAAGCATCTCTGTAAACTTTAACGGGAGCTGTTAGCCCTTCTATTTTGATGTTTTCGTTATAATCCGGCAAAGCTGATTTTTTCAGGTTTTGCACATAAAAAAAAGCAAAAACTCCTAATATAACAATAAATAAAAATAGATATTTGATGAATTTTTTCATAACCCTTTGATTTTTTTCAAAATTAAATAAATTATTGATGTTAGCTATTAATTTTTTATAAAATTTCTTTATATAAAATCATAACAAGATTAGATTGTAAAAATTTTATTAATTTAGCCTTAAAATCATTGATAATGAGCCAGAAAAAATGTTTGGAGTGCGGAACGCCTTTATTGGGACGAGCCGATAAAAAGTTTTGTTCGGATTATTGCAGGAATGCATATAACAATAGAAAAAATCGTGCAGCAAATAATTTGATAAGGAATATCAATAACCGTTTAAAGAAAAATTGGCGAATTTTGGATGAATTAAATCCAGACAAAACCGCCAAAGTAAGTAAATCCAAACTGTTGGAAAAAGGCTTTGATTTTAATTATTTTACCGGTATTTATACTACAAAAAAAGAAGAAATATATTATTTTGTTTACAATCAAGGTTATAAATCCATTGGAAATAATTACTATTTATTGGTTAAAAAAGATGAATAAAAAAGCGGCTGTATAAATTTACAGCCGCTTTTTGGTATATATCTTAAAAAATTATTTGGCCAATAGTGGAGCTAAAATAAGCGCTACGACCGACATCAATTTTATCAAAATGTTTAATGAAGGTCCCGAAGTATCTTTAAAGGGATCTCCAACGGTATCACCGGTAACGGCAGCGGCATGCACATCCGAACCTTTACCATATTTTTTCCCATCGATTGTAACGCCTTCTTCTACCATTTTTTTGGCATTATCCCAGGCACCACCTGCATTGGATTGGAATATAGCCATCATAACACCCGTAACGGTAACACCGGCTAAAAGACCTCCTAACATTTCTGCACCGCCAAGTAAACCGACGACAACAGGAGTTAGAACGGCAATAAGTCCGGGAACAACCATTTCTCGAATAGAAGCTTTGGTAGAAATAGCCACACATTTTTCGTATTCGGCTTTTCCATCCGCTTTGTCAAAAATGGCTTTGTCTTCTGCACTCCATTGATCTTCGTCTTTTCCTTCGTTTTTACGCATAACTTCCAAAGCATTTTTAAGCTCAGGGATATTATGGAATTGACGTCTTACCTCATCAATCATATCTTTGGCAGCTTTTCCAACGGCATCCATAGCCATTGAAGAGAATAAGAAAGGCAACATGCCACCCAATAAAAGTCCACCCATTACTTTGGGATTGGAAATATCGATTACATCTATTCCGGCAGTGGACATAAAGGCGGAGAAAAGTGCAAGGGCTGTAAGAGCAGCCGAGCCAATGGCAAATCCTTTTCCAATGGCAGCCGTAGTATTTCCAACGGCATCCAATTTATCCGTTCTTTCTCTGACTTCGTGAGGCAAATTCGCCATTTCGGCAATACCACCGGCATTGTCGGCAATAGGTCCGTAAGCATCAACAGCCAATTGAATACCGAGATTGGAAAGCATTCCGATGGCGGCAATGGCTATACCATATAGA
>JALSPZ010000199.1 GCA_026985675.1 Flavobacteriales bacterium | reverse complement strand
AAACAATTTATAGTTTAGCTTTGCTTATCACACTAATGGCTTGTGATAAAAACGACGATCAACAAACCGACCCACAAAATCCCACAGACGGATTTACCATAAATAATATCTTTTACGAAACTCCCAATTGTTATATAGAGTTTGATGATGACCAAAATGAGATTAATCTATTTTTTACTAACGGTAGAATGTATGATAATCAAACAAATGTGAACGGCTCGTCCGGTGATTATTTATTTACTTTAAATACAACAAACTTTGTTTTTTATAACATTAGAGATAATGAAAATCCAAGTATTAATACCCCTTCTTATCCTAACGTTCAAACCGGTGTTCAATATATTGGTGGTCCCACCGATAGTGTTATAGGACATCATCTTACAGTTGAATCTTTAACCCCACCATTTTTTTATACCGGAATTGAGTTTGGAATGGATAATGAAGTTACTTCTCAAAATGATCCACTTCAAACCATTTATACTCCGGGAGCAATAGGTCCCTTTATAACATTAAACTCATATACTTTTGATACCCAAACCCAAACAGGAACCATTAATGTTGATTATGAATTTATTACCCAAACCGGAGAAACCATTACCGGACATTATGAAGGTACCATTGGAGTTATTTTAGACTGAAATCGAATTAAATTTAAAAACTAAAATAAAAAATATGAAACAAAAATTTAATATCTTAATAGTTTTAATCACATTTGTAATGCTCATTTCGTGTGATACCAATGACAATAATGATCCCAATACGCCTTGCGATGCCAAATTTTATACTATGGCATCCACGCATTGGGATTCCTCAACAGGAACTTTTAATATTTATGAATATCAAAAATCAAATGTTTTATCCACGCCCAATAGTTTAACTGCTAACCAAAGTTTTATTCTTACATCTGGATTATTAAATCTTATGGAATCTACTATAAGTGCAAATGGAAAGATAGTCTATCATTTTTCAGAAACCCCCGATTTATATACTTATGATATAAATACAGGTACAATTACTACCGGTCAAATTCCAACCGGAAGCGGAGTACACCCCGAATTTTTAGGAAATAATTTATATTTTTTAAAATTGATTAATATAACTACTACCGGCTGGGGTGGCACTTTGCAAAGTGCAGATTGTGTGGTCAATGATGAGCAAGGAAACGTCATTAGCCAATATCCCAATGTTGATTTTAGCAATGCCGGCTTGTTAGCTCCTGCTTATATCTCAAATACTTCGGATCAAATGGACAAAATATTTTATCTCGCCAATACCAAGTTGGTTATATACGATCATTCCAGTAACTCTTGGAGCGATTTTTATTTGGAAAACTATGATGATGCTACAAATAAGGTAATTTATTTTGGAGTGGAATATGTTGATGCCAATACTTTATATGCTTTGCGTGGTAATTATACCGATCCTAACAATACAGAGTTAAAATTGGTAAAAATAGATTTAAGCAGTGGTACACCGCAAGTAAGTCCATTAAAAGATTTAACCGGACAATTGAGTATGTCTGCATTGAGTATAATCAATGGTAATGCATGGGTTTCTTCAACTTATGATAGTTGTGATGACAGTTATTATTTTACTTATGCCGATATGGGTAATATTAACTCCATTGTTTTTGAAATAAAACTCGTCAGCAATACCATAAACGAATATCCCGTAAACAACAAAATGTTATATGGGTTTGAAATATACAATTAAACTATAAAAATTATTAAATCATGAAAAAACTAAAAACTATTACCCCGATTTTACTGCTATTAGTAGCACTTTTTACCATCGGTCAAAGTTGTACCCCAACCCCTGAACCGGAACCTGAGCCCGAAAGTTGTTCCAACGATGGAATATCTTATAAAATTGATGGCACTTTATACGAATTTGACAATGCACAAGTAACCGCCGAAATTTATAACGATGCCGCTATTGGAAAATTCTACGATATTTGGACAGACCAAGTCGTAAACGGACAAAACGGATTTTATTATCATTCTACTATAACCGAAACCGATGAGAGCGCTCCTTTTGCATCGGATTGGTTTACTACAAATGATGTAGGAAATATTATTTTTCTAAACAATAAGACCAATGTAAATATAACTTTTACCATTTTTAGAGGTGCCAATGCGGTAGGCGATCCTGTTGAAATAAACTTTTCGGGCAGTTACGATGACAACGGAACCACACACCAAATCACCGAAGGAAAAATTTGTACCGACATAGATATTGTTCATTAATTTTTATTTGATTATAAAAAATCCTCAGTGAAATTCACTGAGGATTTTTTTAAATTTTTTACCCATCCAAATCATCATCCATATTATCATCGGGAGGTGTATTCGTTGGATGAGTGTTATCATTGGAATTGGATTTTTTATCACAGTCCAAATTGATATTCAAATTTGCCGGTTTGGAAAATGGTTTTTTGGAAATTTTCAAATCTTTATCGGCATAATTTTTTTTCATATACAATCCCCAAATCGGTAGCGCCATAGATGCTCCTTGTCCGTATTGAATACTTTTGAATCTCACAGCTCGATCTTCGGCTCCGACCCATACGCCTGTTGATAAATTTGGAACCATCCCGATAAACCAACCATCGGAATGACTTTGGGTAGTTCCGGTTTTTCCGGCAATTTCATTGGTAAAATTATACGGATAACCGGTCATCATTTCTTTATATAATTTAAGATTTTTTGCCCAACTTCCACGCAAACGCGAACCTGTTCCATATTGAGTTACACCTTGCATTAGATTGATTACCGTATAAGCAATTTGCGGACTTAATACATCTTTTGTTTTAGGAACCTTTTGATAAAGCACTACACCATTTTTATCTTCAATTCTGGTAATAACAAAAGGTTCTATATAAACCCCTTTATTGTTAAAACCATTCAAAGCCCCAACCATTTCATAAAGTGTTATTTCAGGCGTTCCCAAAGCTATGGAAGGGACCGGAGGTATTTCGGACGTAATCCCCAAATTGTGCGCCAAATCAACTACCGGTTTAGGACCTGTCATATCAATGAGTTGTGCGGTAATCGGGTTTATGGATTTAGCCAAAGCTTCTTTCAAAGTCATTTTTCCGCCGTAACTATCGCCTTTGGGTGTCCAAGGTTTGGTTAATCCCCAACGCCCCTTTTCTATGGTATAAGGAATATTAGGGAAAGAATCACAAGGTGAAAGATGCTTTTGATTGATGGCTGTTGCATAAACAAAAGGTTTGAATGTAGAACCCACTTGTCTGGCGCCTTGTTTTACGTGGTCGTATTTAAAATGTTTAAAATTGATACCTCCAACCCATGCTTTGATATATCCGGTGGAAGGATCCATAGACATCAAACCGGCATGAAAGAATTTTTTGTAATATCTAATGGAATCATAAGGAGTCATAAGGGTATCTTTGTCTCCGTTCCAACTAAACACCCGCATTTTTATCTTCTTATAAAAACTCTTTTCAATTTCTTTATCGCTTAATCCCTGTTTTTTTAAAACATGCCATCTTTCCGATCGTCTCATCCCTTGACGCATAATCTTTTTGATTTCTTTTTGTGTTTCTTTGGTACCCAATTTAGGAAAATAAAAAGGAGCGTTTTTATATTTTTTGGCTTGTTTATCAAAAACTTTTTGCAAGCGTTTCATATGTTCTTTTACCGCATCTTCGGCATTTGCCTGTAATCGAGAATCTATTGTCGTATAAATTTTTAATCCATCGGTATAAATATTATATCGGCTACCATCTTCTTTGGGATGTTTTTTTGCCCATTTTGTAACAAAATTTCGGATGTATTCTCGCAAATAGGTTGCCATTCCTTCGTCATGTCTTTCGGGATGAAAATCGGTCTTTAAAGGTAATTTTTGTAAAGAATCCTTTTCTTTATTTGAAATAATTCCGTTTTTTGCCATCTGGTGAAAAACCACATTACGTCTTTTTTTTGTGCGTTCGGGTTTACTCAATGGTCTGAAATATGCCGGATTTTTTAACATCCCAACCAAAGTAGCCGCTTCTTCAATACTTAAATCTTTAGGTTCTTTATTAAAATATATCCTCGATGCCGACTTAATTCCCACGCCTTGATTGAGCCAATCAAATTGATTGAGATACATAGCTATAATTTCGTTTTTGGTATATTGTTTTTCCAAACGAACAGCAATAATTTGTTCTTTAATTTTTTGTTTAATTCGTTGCCAAAGGCTTTTGTTTTCTCTTTTATGAAACAGGAGTTTGGATAATTGCTGGGTAATGGTACTTCCACCACCTTTTGTTCCCATAAAAACAATTGCACGTGCCAAACCTCTAAAATCTACTCCCGAATGATTATAAAATCTTTCATCCTCAGTAGCTACCAATGCTTTGGGTAACCAAGGCGATAGATCATTAAAATGTACCGGTGTACGATTCTCTTTCAGGTAAAATTTACCGATTACTTTATCATCGGAAGAAATTATTTGTGTGGACAAATTTGATTTCGGATTTTCTAATACCTCAAAATCCGGCATATACCCTAAAAATCCTTTGGCAGCCAAAAAAAATATGACTACTACAAAAAATAAGCCCGCAAAGTATAAACCCCAAAATATTTTTAGGTATTTTTTATAATTTATTTTTGTTTTTTTTGCCATTTATATTTTCTATTTCGTTTTTGATTTTTCAATTACTATGCCAACGCTCACAATTCCTTTGAGTTTTTCTTCTCCTTTTACATTTCCTGTTCTTCTTACTGCTTGTTGTAATGTAATTGTATAAGGAAGACTGTCCGGAAAGCGATAGTTTTTTTTATATATCAATTTACTTTCCTTGATATCACCAAATCCCGTTCCTAACCATTCACCTTTTTCATTTGCCATTTCATATTCCAAAGTATCGACTACTTTATGTTTAGTATTTTCAATACTGGCGATTAGGAATATATTACTAAACGGATATGCATTACTGTTTCTTATTAAAAAAGCCAAATCATAATCAATATTGGTTTCTGGTTTAAAATCCACACTTATAACAGAATCCTTCGGCCAAATTTCTCTACCGGAGAAATCCACAACATGCTGTTTAACAATACTATTATCAGCACAAGAAGTCAAATAAAATACTATTCCCAGCAATATGCTATTTTTTATTTTTCCCATTACGATTTTCGTTTTTTCTACTACTTTTTTGATTGGTAGTTTTTGAATTCTTTTTCCTGCGTTTTTTACGTTTTTTCTTTCTGGGTTTAACTTCATCGAACCTGTTGATATTGTCTTGCCCAACAACATTTTCAAAATCATCCTCCGGTAAAATCTCTTGCATAGCCAAATCGGTTGAATATTCCTCCAGGCTTCCGGCTTTTTTCTCATTGTCATTCATCTCTATAATTTCATTAACCTGTTCTAAACTTAATTTATGCCAGGTATTTCCGTTTTCTTCTACATCCACATAAGCATACCATAAATATTTTTTGAAAATATCGGTCTTAATCAATTTGGCATTTCCTTTTTCGGTAATCAACTGTCTGTTATGCTCCGGGAAATCCGCCAAAGCATCCAAATAGGAATCCAATTCAAAGTTTAAGCAGCATTTAAGTTTTCCACATTGTCCGGCCAATTTTTGCATATTCAAAGATAACTGTTGATATTTGGCGGCAGTGGTGCTTACACTTCTAAAATCAGTTAGCCAAGTAGAGCAACATAGTTCTCTTCCGCAGGAGCCAATTCCACCTAAACGAGCCGCTTCCTGACGATATCCAATTTGCCTCATCTCAATACGTGTGGAAAATTCACGGGCTAAATCTTTAATCAATTGCCTAAAATCCACCCTATTTTCAGCTGTATAGTAAAAAGTTACTTTGGTTCCATCTCCTTGAAACTCTACATCCGAAATTTTCATCTGTAAATTGTGTTTAATCACATATTCGCGAGATTTGTATTTTACCTCTTCTTCTTTTAACCGCAGAGATTGCCACTTATCAATATCTTTTTGCGAGGCTTTTCTGTAAACTTTTAGCACTTCTTTTTCATCGGGATCAAATTTCTTTTTCTTCATTTGAAGTTTAACCAATTTTCCTACCATACTAACCACCCCGATATCATGACCGGAAGCTGCTTCAACCGCTACAACATCTCCTACATTCAGATCCAAATCATTTCTATGATAAAATGATTTTCTGGAGTTTTTAAATCTCACTTCAACATATGGAAAGAGTTTTTCTCCGGTAGCCAATGGAATATCATATAACCAGTCAAATGTAGTTAGTTTGGTACAAGATCCCATATCACAAGTTCCTATTTTGGAACAGCCTACCGGTTTTTTATCTGGTATTTGTATATCACAAGTTTCTATTTTCATATATTAATATCTTTGAATGGAAAAAATACTTTTTAATCAATAAACTTATCCATCAACATGAAGAAAATTTCCATTTTTTTATAACTTACAAATATACAATTTTATTGCAGGAAATAAATATTCCGGAGAAAGCCTAACTACCTAAGAAATATTTTGAGCATATAAACCTAATTTGTATTAACATGAATTAGGCATAAGAAGCAATTTGATTTCTTATAATTTATTGATATTAAATATGTTATTAAAATATTTTTTTGAAAATTTAATTTTAACAAACAAATAATGATATATTTAGTTTAAGTTCTTTTATCGAACGAACCTTATATTAAGATTTTTTATTGGTAAATCTCTGCTTATGAATAGCTTTTATATAAGCCCCCGGGCTCATTCTTTCAAATTTTTTAAATAACCTATTAAAATAACTTATATTATTGAACCCTGCCATATAGGCAATTTCGGAAATAGTTCTTTTCTTTTTTTCGGCAAGTAATTTTTTAGCAAATTTTATTCTTTCGGTGTTGATATATTCAACCGGAGAAATACCTAAAGTGTTTTTAAATTGTTTATAAAAATGCGAAGTACTCATATAAGCTATTTTAGCCAAATTGTCCACTGAAAAATTCTTTTCCGTTAAATGTTCCTTAATATAACGAATAGCCGTTCCTATTCTGCTATCATTATAAGTTACCAATGAATCTTTTAAAAATATATAACGAGCTTTGGTTTGTAATAAACGTATAATGAGTTCCTGAATCATTAATTCCAAGAGAATGTCTTTACTTTTTTCCGTTCCCGTAAAAGTATAAACCAAACGTTTGATAAGTAAATCAACTTCTTTTTGATGAGTCAAATGAGCTGTTTGAATATTAAAATCCAAATCTTTATTTTCATTTTCAAAATCGATCTCTTCTAAAAACCTATCGGTTACCTCTTTTATCTTATCAGGGGCTATACCCAGAGCCAAACAACGAGTAGGTGAATCAGGTGTTGCTAACGGAAAGTCGATAATTAATTCTTTATTGGAAGGTACTATTATAGATTCTCCCGGCAAGAAATCAAAAGAAGCCGTTTCTTTAAAATGCATCACTTTTTTTCCGCTTAACATACTGGCAATAATGGGATAATCAAAAACCAAACTGACTTTTTCAACGGCTTCGGATGTTTCAAATATACTTAATTCGGCAAATTCCGATGAATATAAAGTTTGATTTTCAACCAAAGATACTATTTGCCGGTTATTTTCATAATGTGTGAGATAATTTTTCATAGTTTTCTTGTAATTAACAAAATGATAGAAAAATAAAACAAAAAAATATAATAGTGCAAGTAAATTAAATAAAATATAAACAACTTGCAATCATTGTTATAAACATATATTTTTTCATCATTTCGCTTTGATATGAGAGTAAAAATAAGAAAATTATTTAAAAAATCAATATAAACCAAAAAATATATTACTATGATTTATCAAAAACCAAAATTTAAAGAAAAATATGGCAATTTTATCAATGGAAAATTTGTAGAACCTGTTAATGGTGAATATTTTGACAATTATTCTCCAATTGATAACAGTTTTTTAGCAAAATATCCACGATCTAAAAAAGAAGATGTGAACAATGCGGTTGCAGCTGCCAATGCAGCTAAAGAAGCTTGGGCACAAACTTCTGCAACTGAAAGAGCTACATTGCTAAATAAGGTGGCAGATATCATTGAAGAACATTTGGAAGAATTTGCTGTGGTTGAAACAGCCGATAACGGAAAACCTATTCGTGAAACACTTAATGCAGATGTTCCATTAGCTGCCGACCATTGGCGATATTTTGCTTCGGCTATTCGTGCAGAAGAAGGTTCGGCGGTTGAATTGGATAAAGATACAGTTTCATTAATTATAAAAGAACCTATGGGAGTAGTTGCTCAAATTATTCCTTGGAATTTTCCTTTATTGATGCTTTCTTGGAAACTCCCACCTGCTTTGGCTGCCGGAAATACCGTTATATTAAAACCTGCTGAGCAAACACCTGCAAGCGCAACACTATTAATGGAAAAAATTGCTGATATTTTCCCCCCGGGTGTTATCAACATAATTCATGGTTTTGGGCCGGAAGCAGGCAAACCCTTAGCGTCTCATCCCGGAGTTGATAAAGTTGCTTTTACTGGTGAAACCACTACCGGACAACTTATTATGCAATATGCATCAAAAAATTTGAATCCCGTAACTATGGAATTGGGTGGAAAATCACCTAATATATTCTTTAATTCCGTTATGGATGCAGACGACGAATTCTTAGATAAAGCTATCGAAGGAGCTGTATTGTTTGCTTTTAATCAGGGGGAAGTTTGTACTTGTCCATCCAGATTACTTGTTCAAGAAGATATTTATGACGAGTTCATGAAACGTGTAATCGATAGAGTAAATGCTATTAAACAAGGAAATCCTTATGATACCGAAACACAAATGGGCGCACAAGCATCCAAAGATCAATTTGAAAAAATTATGTCTTATATAAAAATCGGAGAGGAAGAAGGTGGAAAAATTCTTACCGGAGGAAAACCAGCCGAAGTGGAAGGTGAATTTAAAAATGGATATTATATTAAACCTACGTTGATTGAAGGTCATAACAAAATGCGTGTGTTCCAAGAAGAGATATTCGGTCCTGTATTGTCGGTAACCAAATTTAAAGATGAAGCCGAAGCAATAGAAATAGCCAATGATACTTTATATGGATTGGGAGCAGGTGTTTGGACAAGAGATGCTCATCAATTGTATCAAATCCCCAGAGCTATAAAAGCCGGACGTGTTTGGGTAAATAATTATCATGCCTACCCTGCTCATGCTCCATTCGGCGGATACAAAAAATCCGGTTTCGGTCGTGAAACGCATTTGATGATGCTTGATCATTACAGACAAAACAAAAATATGCTGATTTCATATAATAAAAACAAATTGGGATTCTTTTAAATCGGCATTTTTAGTCGGCGAATAAATGTTCGCCGACTTATTAATTAAAAATTAATTATCAATGAAAAAATATCAACAAGTTGAAATTACAGAAAAAGCAGCAGAAGTTGTCAGAAAATTAAAAGATGAATATGGTGAAGTCATATTTCACCAAAGTGGCGGATGTTGTGACGGAACAGCCCCTATGATGATAGAAAAAGATGATATGTATTTGGATGAAAGTGATATATTTTTGGGAGAACTAGAAGGGGTTCCTTACTATATGAGCGAAGATATGTATGATATATGGAAATATACTCATATTACTGTTGATGTTACCGAAGGCAGAGGTTCTACATTTTCTTTGGAAATTCCACTGGGTTTGAGATTTATTATTCATTCCAGAATTATGACAGGAGAAGAAGCTAAAAGTTTAGGTTTATCGGACAATATGCTGAATAATAAAACGAAAGAATAACGGCTCATATAAACCATTCCATATAAATTGAAAAAGGAGACCCCGGTTTGGTCTCCTTTTTATTTTTTAAATTTCAAGTAAATTATTTTTTAGATAAAGGGAAAAAGTAAATTAAATCTAAACTTAATACATTATTTCTCGAAAGCAAATCAGAAGGATTAAAATCAGGTTCATTAACCAAATCAGGAGTTAAATTGGTCAA
>JALSPZ010000198.1 GCA_026985675.1 Flavobacteriales bacterium | reverse complement strand
GCTATTTTTGGCAACGGATGTACGTCGGAAATTATGTCCGACAAAGGTTTGGTGTTTACCAATCACCATTGCGGTTACGAAGCCATTCAAAAACTTTCTACACTTGAACATAATTATTTGGAAGACGGTTTTTGGGCAAATTCTTTTGATGAAGAATTACCGGCAGAGGGCTTGACCGTTACTTTTATAGATGATATCATTGATGTTACCGATAAAGTTTTAGCCGGCGTTACCGATAATATGTCCGCCAAAGAACGTCAATCGACTATTGACAAAAATATCAATGCCATACGTAAGGCTAATCCGCAAGTGGATAAGTTTCATTCTTATGATATTAAACCTTATTTTAAAGGGAATAAGTATTTTATGACTAAAAAAACAACTTATTATGATGTTCGTTTGGTGGGAACTCCTCCGGCAAGTTTGGGGAAATTCGGTGGTGATACGGATAACTGGGAATGGCCAAGACATACTGCTGATTTTTCTATATTTCGTGTTTATGCAGGCGCGAATAATCAACCGGCGGATTATTCCCCTGATAATAAACCTTATAAACCAAAAAAATTCTTAAAAATTTCTTTGGAAGATTTAAAACCCGAAGATTTTACAATTATTCTAGGATTTCCGGGAAGAACCACCGAATATCTTACATCGTATGCCGTAAAACAATTGCAAGATTTACGTGATCCGGCTCGTGTGGCTGTGCGTGAAATTTCGTTGGCGGTTATGGATAAACATATGAATAAAGATAAAGCCGTTAAATTGAAATTGGCTTCCAAACACGCACAAATTGCCAATTATTGGAAATTTTGGATAGGAGAGAGCCAAGGTTTGAAAAAATTTAATGCCGTTGGTGCCAAAGAAGCTTTTGAAAAAGATTTTACGGATAAAATCAATGCCAATCCGGAACTTAAAGCCAAATACGGAAATATATTGCCGCGCTTGAAAGAATTGTATGCAAAATTGGAACCTTATGTAGTGGTTGAAGATTATAATTCGGAAATTTTTGGAAGAAATATAGATTTGCCGATGGTATCCTTAATCTCCGGTATGTTAGTGAAACAAGCAGAAAGCAGAGGCGGAGATATGTTTTATAGTATGGTAAAAGACCGTTATAAAGATTATTTATTAAATAATGTCATCAAAGATTATGACGAAGCTACGGATAAGGAAATTTTTGCCAAATTAATTGATTTCTATGTAAAACACGTTGATAATAAGTTTATTAGCCCGGAACTTAAACAAGCTTTGGAAGGAAAAACCGCTGAACAATTGGCAAACGAAATTTATTCCAAATCAAACTTGACCAATGCAGAGAAAATTAAAAAACTTTATGCCACAGAAAAATTTGAAGACTTTAAAAAAGCTTTGGAAAATGATCCGGCATACAAAATATTAAATGCTCAACAAAAATGGATAGATGAGAAGGTTTCCAAACCCGCTAATGATATTTATACTGAAATAAACGATTTGATGTCCAAATATATGAAGGCACAAATGGAGGTTTATAAAGATAGAGCTTTTTATCCTGATGCCAATTTCAGTATGCGTGTTTCTTACGGACGAGTAAAAGGATTTCATCCGAAAGACGGTGTATTTTATGAGCCGTTTACTCACGGATACGGTATTTTGGAAAAATATAAACCTGGAGATCCCGAATTTGATTTGCCCAAACAAGTAGTGGAGTTATTAAAAAATAAAGATTATGGAAAATATGCATCCAAAGATGGAAAATTGGTTACCGATTTTTTGGCTACTAACCATATCACCGGTGGAAATTCCGGAAGTCCTATAATGAATGCAAGAGGCGAGCATATCGGTTTGGCTTTTGACGGCGTTTGGCAAGGAATTATGGAGGATGTTTATTACAGACCGGAAATTTCACGAAGTATCAGTGTAAAAGATAATTATGTATTATGGGTGATTGACAAAGTCGGACATTGTAATCATATTTTGAATGAATTGACCATCGTGGATCATTCCAATGATAAACCCGAACCCAAAAAGAAAAAGAAAAAACGAAAAAAGTTCTTAGGAATTTTTTAAAATTTAAAAATTATAAATTTATAAAGCCGCTAAATATTTTAGTGGCTTTTTTATTTTTATAATAATATTTTAAGCTAAATAGAACTCACGTTATTTAATTTAACCGCAAAGACGCAAAAGGACGCCAAGAAATTTATTTTGATTACCTTAAAAATTAATACATCCAATTTATTAATAGAAAACATTCAAAAGAATAGGATTTTTCAAACTCTATTTAACATAATATAAATTATAGAACAAACATAATAAATTCCCGTAATAGCGATTTATCGCTATTTTACATAATTGTAGATATAGAATGAAGTTCTATATCGTTCACAATTATGTTAAGGGAATTTATTATACCTATTTACAACGCTAATAGCGAT
>JALSPZ010000197.1 GCA_026985675.1 Flavobacteriales bacterium | reverse complement strand
ACGGCGAAGAATGTCATAACGAATGGGAAATCACTTTTGAAGAAATTCACCGTAACGGAGCAATGGTTTATGCCATATATAATCATTCAAATTATACGGGCACTACCGAATATATTGATAATTACGGAATTGATGTAATGGTAGGTATCAGTCGTTTTTGGATGCAACGTTTCAATTTTTCCGAAGCCAAACAACAATATGTAATGCTGGGAGTTACCGGACCCAATGAATATGAAAACAACGTCAATAATAATTTTTATACCAATTATATCGCCAAATGGTCGGTGGAATATACTTTGGAAAATCTGGAACGGATTAAAAATAAAAATCCTGAAAAATATGCCGAAATTTCAAAAAGATTAAATCTGTCGGAAGCCGAACTCAATCGATGGCAAAAAATCATTTCCAATGTTTATTTTCCCTTTGATGATAAACGAAATATTTTCTTACAACAAGATGGTTTTTTAGATAAAGAAATTAAACCCGCTACTGAAATTCCACAAGGAGAACGACCAATCAATCAACATTGGTCTTGGGATAGAATTTTGCGCTCTTGTTATATCAAACAAGCGGATACCTTGCAAGGATTGTATTTTTTTGAAAACCGATTTGATAACGAAACCATAAAACGTCATTTTGATTTTTATGAACCTTTAACTGTTCACGAATCTTCTTTATCGCCTTGTGTGCATAGTATTTTAGCTGCTACAATCGATAATGATGAAAAAGCTTATGAAATGTATTTACGCACCGCCCGTTTGGATTTGGACGATTATAATCACGAGGTGGATGAAGGACTTCATATCACAAGTATGGCAGGAACTTGGTTGGCGATTGTGCAAGGATTCGGAGGAATGAGAAATTTTGATAACCGACTGATTTTCAATCCTAAAATTCCAAAACAGTGGAAGTCTTATAGTTTTAAAATAAATTATAGAGGAGCGATTATAAAAGTTTCGGTTAATAATCGGGAAGTTAAGATTGAAAACTTGTCGGAAAAAAGCATTGCTTTTGAAATTTACGGAAAACCGATAAGGTTAGAAGGAAATAATATGCATGTAAACAAGAAAACTGAACAAGTAAATGGCTAATCGGAAAGAATCGAAGTTAAAAAAATGCGTTGTCGTTGGCGGTATGCCCGCGTGAGGGATTGTAGCGATAGCTCCCGACTGCAAAACACTACAAAAACACAAGGAAAAGAGCGACCGCAGAAGCTCCTTTTTCTTGTTAGTTTTTTGTGTGTTTTTGCAGGCGGGACTATAAGCGGAAAGCCCGACCCCGATAGTTCGGGGACACGCCCAAAAAATATAAATAGATGAGAATAAGATTTTTAATACTAATATTGTTTTTTTTCGGTTTTATTCGGGGACAAAAGCTCCAAAAAATTGAACCGCCGTTTTGGTGGAGCGGTATGCAAAATTCCGAATTACAGATATTGTTATACGGTAAAAACATAGCAAAATATGAAGTGGAAGTCAGTAAAGCAAAATTATTGAACCTTATTAAAACCGAAAATCCGAATTATATTTTCCTTTTAACCGATGTATCGGGATTGCCTGCCGGATTTTTTAATATTTATCTGAAAAATAAGGGAAAAATTGCCAAAAAAATAAGCTATGAACTGAAAAAACGCTCAAAAAATTCACGCAATAGAAAAGGTTTTGACAGCTCGGATGTAATTTATCTGTTGATGCCCGACCGTTTTTCCAACGGAAATCCCTTGAATGACAGCGTAACCGAAATGTCGGAAAAAGCCGACCGAAATAATCCCGACGGAAGACACGGCGGTGATATTCAAGGAATTATAAATCACTTGGATTACTTGAAAGATTTGGGAGTTACAAGTCTTTGGAGCACGCCGTTATTGTCGGATAACGAACATAGATATTCTTATCATACTTATGCACAAAGCGATTTGTATCATATAGACCCGCGTTATGGAACGAATGCAGATTATAAGAAATTGGCAGAGGAACTCCATAAACGGAAAATGAAATTGATTATGGATTATGTGGTGAATCATTGGGGAAGTCAGCATTGGATGATACGGGATTTACCGATGAAAAATTGGATAATTTATTGGGATTCCGGCGATAATGGTTTTAAACGAAGCAATTACCGAATGAGCACTCAATTTGACCCGAATGTTGCCGAAATTGACAAAAAAGAATGCGTAAACGCTTGGTTTGATCGTTCGATGCCGGATATGAATTTGAAAAATCCTATTTTGCTAAAATACATCACGCAAAACGCCATTTGGTGGATAGAATACGCCGGATTGGACGGCTTGCGCGTGGACACTTACTCCTACAATGACAAAGAAAGAATTGCCCAATGGACAAAAGCTATATTGGATGAATACCCTTCAATAAATATTGTAGGCGAAGTTTGGATGCACAATCAAGCACAAATCGCTTATTGGCAAAAAGACAGTCGTATCGGCGCCATACAATCGTATAATTCATATTTGCCTTCGGTGATGGATTTTACGCTTTACGATGCGATTAAGAAAATGTTTAACGAACAGGCAACTTGGTTTAAAGGAATGATTCGAGCATACGATAATTTTACCAACGATTTTTTATACCCAAATCCCGATAATATTATGGTTTTCTTGGGAAATCACGATGTTACAAGGATAAACACGATTTTAAAAAGTGATTTTGATAAATATAAACTGGCTTTAACGCTAATTTTGACTACACGTGGAATTCCCCAATTATATTATGGCGATGAAATAGGAATGAACGGAGATAAAAATAAAGGGGATGCCGATTTGCGTAAAGATTTCCCGGGAGGCTGGAAAGATGACAAGCAAAATGCTTTTGATGAAAAAAGCAGAACCGCCAAGCAAAACAAATATTATCATTTTACTCGTAAATTATTGAATTACAGAAAGAATAATGATGTATTACATACGGGAAAACTGCTTCAATTTGTGCCGATAAATAATGTGTATGTTTATTTTAGATTGAAAGATGATAAAAGTATAATGATCGTTTTGAATAACTCGGATAAAACACAAATTTTGGATTTAAAGCGGTTTTCGGAAGGAATAAAATCCTATAAAAAAGGGAAAGAAATTATCAGCGGAAAAATATTGGAAATGAATAATCAATTGATTATCCAAAAGAAAAGTGCAATGGTGATAGAATTGTATTGAGTTTGACAGTTTCTTGAAAGTTTTCAACAGGCTTAAAGGTATGCAAACAAACAAGAAGTAGAAAAACATATTAAGCTGTGAGAATATTAATAACTTCAAGGTGTTTGAAAACCTTGAAGGAAAAAGGAAGTGATAAAAGAAAATTTAAAATTAAATTTCAAAAATTTGCCAATTATTTTATTTATTGGTATATTTTTGATTTCAAATATTTGCCATTTTTTATTATATTTGCATCGAATAAATTATAGAAAAATGCCTAAAATTATTGAAAACATACTCATAGAAAAATTTAAAGAAACAGATTTTTTCTCACGAAAAGATCTATTGGAATTTTATAAAAATTTCGAACCGAATTTGAAAGAAGGCACATTTGGGTGGAGGATTTATGATCTTAAAAGCAGAAACATAATCAAACCGTTAAAAAGAGGTCTTTATACTATTTCACACAAACCCGAATACAGACCCGATATTTCCCGTGATATTTTAAAACTTGCAAAAGAAATTTCAAAAAAATTTGAAGAAGTAAAATATTGCCTTTGGGATACCGACTGGATAAATGAATTTTCACAACATCAATCGAGTAAAAAAATAATCATAATTGAAATTGAAAAGGATTTTGTAGAGTCATTATTTTTTGAACTAAAAGACAATTTCAAGTTTGACTTCTACCTAAATCCCGATGAAAAAACCATTGATTTTTATATTGCCGAAAGTAAAAATCCTGTTGTTATAAAAAAACTAATCAGCAGGTCTCCAATTTCAAAAAGAAAAGAAAATAAAATAAAATTTTATACACCTTTACTTGAAAAAATATTAGTAGATCTTTTTGCAGAAGATAAATTATTCTATTTCTATCAGGGAACGGAACTGGTTCACGTGTTTGAGAACGCTTTAAAAAACTATACGATTAATTATACCAAATTGTTTAGTTATGCAAGACGAAGGGATAAAGAACAAGAGATAAAACAATTTATGAACAACAATTTTTATGACCTTGTTAAAGAAATAATCAAATGATAAAGGAACATTGTTTTACGGAAGAATGGCTAGATACTTTCAAAAACCAAAAAGAGTATAGGCGAATCGATAAGATTATTCTTGAAAAAATGATTTATGCATTTCATTTATTGGAACGTCTAAAAGCCAATGGACTCGACTTTGTGTTTAAGGGTGGAACTAGTTTGTTATTATTACTTGATGAGGAAAACAGGTTTTCAATTGACATTGATATCATAAGTAACACCAAAAGAAAAAATCTGGAATCAATACTACAAAAACTTATTGATACATCTAATTTCAAATCATTTGAACCGGACGAAGCTCGCAGTTATCAAAAAGGAATTCCGAAAGCTCATTACAAATTTTATTTTGATTCTGCTATTACAAAAAAATATTCAGGTAATATTCTATTAGACATATTATTTGAAAATAATATTTATCCTGAACTCACCGAAAAACCCATACAAACCAAATGGATTGAAACCGAAGGTGATACATTCGTAAAAGTGCCGACTATTGATGCAATCGTAGGAGACAAACTTACTGCTTTTGCTCCTAATACTATTGGTATTCCGTATTTCAAAGGAAAAGGACAACAGTCATCCTCTATGGAAATTTGTAAACAATTATTTGATTTGAGTAAACTTTTCGAAAAAATAAAAAATATGGAAACCGTTGTCAGAAGTTTTGAAGCATTTGCCAAACGAGAAATCAAATACCGATACGAGGATACTTCAAAATTAACGACGGAGAAAGTATTACAAGACACGATAAACACTTGTGCAATTATAGCAAAACGAGGAAAAGGTTCAATAGATGAAAAAGAAAAATTCAAGGAACTGCAAAAAGGTATTAAAGCTTTCGGAACCGGTTTTTTAATGTCCGGTAAATTCAGAATTGATGATGCCATTTCTGCAACAGCTCGGATTGCTTATTTATCGACAAAAATTTTAAACAAAGATTTATCTCCTATTGAATATTTTCAAGGACAAGATATTGCAAAATTAAATGTGAATAATCAAAACTGGAATTTCTTAAATCGACTCAAAAGACAACCGGATAAGTCCGGATTTTTCTATTGGTATAAAGCTCTTGAAATAATGAATTTGATTAATTAATAACGATAAAATAATTAAAAAATGAAAAATAAATTTATAGCTCTACTACTGATTTTTGTAGTATTTGTCGATTGTAACAACACCCGTAAAAAAATTATAAATACTTCTGAAAAAATACTTTTTAAGGGATTGGCAACTCCTGTTTATATGCAAAAAGACAGCACAAAAATTATCCTAAAAGATTATATTTTATATCCCGAAAAAATCGATTCTTTTGCTACAAATAAACATTTCGATTTGAAGTGGAATAAAACCGAAAATACTTTGACGATTTTTCCGAAAAACGAATTTCAAGCCATTGAAAATTTAAGGATTTTTTTACCGGATACTTTCTATGATATTCCGTTGTTTCGCTATACAAAAAAACACATAAAATTTACTTTTCCCCTTTCAAAAGCAACCCGAAAAGTTGAATTTAAAAGTCAGATTACCGGTTGGGTAGCCCAACCGATGCAAAAAAACAATAATCAATGGATTTATGAAACCGATTTGGAACCCGGAAATTATCAATATTTGTTTGTAGTGAACGGAAAAGAAATTTTAGACCCTAACAATCCCAATAAAATCAGTAACGGATTGGGGGGATACAATTCGGTGTTAGAAATAAAAGATAATAGCAATAAAACACCCTTTTTGGGAACAAAATCAATAGAAAAAACCGGTTTTAGCATAAAATTTAAGCATCAACCGGATAAAATAATTGCTTATCTGGATAATACGAAAATCCCCGTTAATAATATAAAAACAGACATAAAATCCGATAGAATAATTCTACCCGAAATCGATAAAAACTTGCATTATATAAGAATATACTCCTACAATAAATACGGAAGGGGAAACGATTTACTAATACCTGTGAAAAACGGAAAAGTTATCAATAACGCAAACGAACTCTCACGTAAGGATTTTCACAAACAAATGATGTATTTTTTGATGGTTGACCGCTTTTATAACGGCGACAAATCAAACGATTACAAAGGCAAGGACAGCGTATTACCCAAAGCCGATTATTTTGGCGGTGATTTGCAAGGTATCATCGACAAAATCGATGATGGATATTTCAACGATTTGGGCATCAATACAATATGGATTTCACCCATCACACAAAATCCTTTGGGAGCTTACGGTTTATGGAAAAATCCACGCACAAAATTCTCGGCTTATCACGGCTATTGGCCTATTTCAAATACCAAAATCGATTTTCGTTTCGGCAGCGATTCCATTTTTAAAGTGTTATTGAAAAAAGCCCACCAAAACAACAGCAACGTAATTTTGGATTATGTTTCCAATCACGTTCACAAAGAACATCCGCTTTACAAACAACACCCCGATTGGGCTACAAATTTATATTTACCCGACGGAACATTAAACACAGAAAAGTGGGATTCACACCGTTTAACCACTTGGTTTGACACTTTTTTGCCGACTTTGGATTATTCAAAACCCGAAGTGGTTCAAGCGATGACCGATTCGGCTTTGTATTGGGTAAAACATTACGATTTGGACGGCTTCCGCCACGATGCCACCAAACATATTCAACAAAGTTTTTGGCGAACATTGACTTGGAAAATCAAAACGCAAATTGAACGTCCGATCTATCAAATCGGGGAAACTTACGGTAGTCCCGAATTGATACGCTCTTATGTAAATACGGGAATGTTGGACGGACAATTTGATTTTAATCTATATGATGCTTCGGTTGCCGTATTTGCCAAGAAAGACGAATCCGTGCAACGCTTGGCAAAGCAACTCAAAGAAAGTTTGAAATATTACGGCAGCCATCATTTGATGGGAAATATGACCGGCAATCAAGACCGTGTGCGTTTTATCAGTTATGCTTCGGGAGATGTAAAATTTGATGAAGACGGAAAGGCGGCAGGTTGGACAAGAAATATCCAAATCACCGATTCGACTGCTTTTGATAAATTGGCGATGTTACACGCTTTTAATATCAGCATACCCGGAATTCCTTGTATTTACTATGGAGATGAAATCGGAATGCCGGGTGCCAATGACCCCGATAACCGAAGAATGATGAAGTTTAATCATCTGACTTCACGTGAAAAAAAATTGAAAAAAATCGTTGAAAAATTATTGAAACTGCGTCAAAATTCTATGGCTTTGTTATATGGAACAACAAAAGTTTATACCATTGGACAATTATTGGTAATCGAAAGAAAATATTTTAATGATAATGTCGTATTTTTCTTTAATAAAATAGATAGAGAATTAATAATAAAACAACATTCCAATACAAAAAACAATAATGATAAATTTACAATTAAACCCGGCCAATTTTTAATAATTCGTAATGGTGAAAAAGTAACAATTGAATAGTAAATTAATGTATTAAAATACAATAAATATGAAAAAAATAACACTTCTAATTGTTTTGATAATTATAGTCTTTTCTTGTAAAGAAACGAAAAGCGAAAATCAAAAAAATCAAATCGAAAAAAAACAGAAAACAAATTTCGTTGTAACCGATTCCTTGCTCAATCAAGCGGTAATTTACGAAGCGAATATTCGTCAATATTCAAAAAAGGGCGATTTTAATTCGTTTACAAAAGATATTCCCCAACTGAAAAAATTAGGGATAAAAATTATTTGGTTAATGCCCATTTATCCGATTTCAAAAGTCAAACGCAAAGCCACCGGAGATACTTTTGTTGAGGATATAAAAAATCCCGAGGAAAGAAAAAAATATTTGGGAAGTCCTTATGCAGTTGCTAATTATACGGCTATCAATCCCGATTTTGGAGATAAAAAAGACTTGCAACAACTCATAGAAACCGCTCATAAAAACGGAATGGCGGTTATTTTGGATTGGGTAGCCAATCACACCGGTTGGGATAATCCTTGGATTAAGGAACACCCGGAATTTTACACCAAAAACAAAAAAGGAGAAATTACGGATCCTTTAAATCCCGATGGCACTTCGAAAGGTTGGCAAGACGTCGCCGACTTGAATTATGACAATCCCGAGTTACGCAAAGCAATGACACAATCGATGAAATATTGGATAAAAAATTTCAATATTGACGGTTTTCGTTGCGATGTTGCCGGAGAAGTTCCCGTTGATTTTTGGAAGCAAGCCATTACGGAATTACGACAAGAAAAACCTTTGTTTATGCTAGCGGAAGCCTGGGAACCCGAATTGTTAAAAGACCATATTTTTGATGCTTGCTACGGTTGGGAAAGTCATTTTTTATTAGCGGATATTGCCAAAGGAAAAAAGAATGTGAAAGATTTTGATGCGTATATCAAAAAAACAGATACAATGTATGAACCCGATGATATTATTATGAATTTTACCGCCAATCACGATGAAAATTCTTGGAAAGGCACCGAAGCGGAGACCTTTGGAAAAGCTACGGAAACTATGGAAGCCCTTACATTTATGATTCCCGGAATGCCATTGATTTACAGCGGACAAGAATACGGACTAAACCACCGGTTGAAATTTTTTGAAAAAGACAGCATTCCGAAAACCAAAGGCGAAAAATGGCAACTCTACCAAAAATTAGGATTTTTAAAAAATCATTATCCGGCTTTGGCAGGCGGAAAACAAAAAGCAAAATATCAAAGAATTTCTACGACTGCCGATGATAAAATCTTGGCTTTTAAAAGAGAAAAAAATGGAAAAATATTATATTTCGTTGGCAATTTAAGCAATGAAAATCAAAAATTCAATTTGGATTTAAAAGGTCTTTTTACCGATAAAATTCAAGGAAAAAACATTACATTTGAAACCGATAAGCCTGTGGAATTAAAAGCTTGGGAATATTATATTTTGGAATAAATAAACTGTAACAATACCTTCAAGGTGTTTGAAAACCTTGAAGGAATAAGGAAGCGAAACATAATCTCCTTGAAGGTTTTCTACAACCTTCAAGGTATGGAAAGAATAAAAAAACAGATAAATGATACTAATAGCTGACGGCGGTTCAACCAAAGCGGATTGGATAGCTTTGGAAGACCAAAAACAAATTTTCAAAACCCGCACCCAAGGGCTTAATCCCGCTATTTTGGATGCTCAAACTTTACGAAAAAGAGTTTTGGAAAATCCTGAATTAATCCGAAACAAAGATAAAATCAAGGAAATATATTTTTATGGTGCCGGCTGCGGAACGCCCGAACCTACCGAAAAACTCAAAAAGGTTTTTCAAGAAATTTTTTCCAAAGCCAAAATAAAAGTTGCCGAAGATATGCTTGCCGCCGTTTATGCCGCAACCGGTGGTAAAAAAGGAATTGTTGCCATACTTGGAACCGGGTCTAATTCCTGCTACTACGATGGAAAACAGATGAATATGCTGTATCCTTCCTTGGGTTATATTCTGATGGACGAAGCGTCGGGGAATTGGTTTGGCAAACAATTAATCATCGATTATTACAACAAACGTATGCCCGAAACCATTGCCAAGGATTTTGAACAAAAATACGATTTATCCGCCGATACCATTAAGAAAAATCTCTATGAAAATGAAGCACCCAATACTTATTTAGCCCATTTTGCAGAATTTATGTTTGACCATAAAGATAATGATTATATCAAAAATTTGCTACGCAAAGGATTTGATTTGTTCTTTCAAAACAGAATTACAGCTTACCCCGAAGCAAAAAAAGTTCCCATATATTTTATCGGTTCCATTGCTTGGTTTTTTAAGGATATTTTAAAAGAAATTGCTAATAAATACGGATTAAGC
>JALSPZ010000196.1 GCA_026985675.1 Flavobacteriales bacterium | reverse complement strand
TCATAAGAAGCATTATAGTATGTGCCACAAGATGAAAATAAAATTGCAGCAAAACTTAAAAAGAGAGCAGAGCTCGTAAAATTATGGATAGTTGTTTTCATAAGACAATGATTTATCGTTAAATTTATAAAAAATACTTAGCTTTGCAAAATAAAATACAAAGATTTTGTTTAAAATTATGCAACAATCATACCAAAATTATTGATAATGAGTAAAAAACTAACCAAACGAAGTGAGGATTATTCAAAATGGTACAACGAATTAGTTGTGCGAGCGGGCTTAGCTGAAAATTCCGGAATACGCGGAATGATGGTCATCAAACCTTACGGTTATGCCATTTGGGAAAAAATGCAAGCCCAATTGGATAAAATGTTCAAAGATACCGGTCATCAAAATGCTTATTTTCCGCTTTTGATTCCCAAATCATATTTTAGCAAAGAAGCCAAACATGTGGAAGGATTTGCCAAAGAAGCAGCCATTGTAACGCACTATCGTTTGAGGGCAACTGCCGACGGAAAAGGAGTGGAGGTAGATCCTAATGCCAAATTGGAAGAGGAATTAATTATCCGTCCAACTTCCGAAACCATTATTTGGGATACCTACAAACGTTGGATACAATCTTATCGCGATTTGCCGATTTTGGTCAATCAATGGGCTAATGTGATGCGTTGGGAAATGCGAACACGTTTGTTTTTAAGAACAGCCGAATTTTTGTGGCAAGAAGGTCATACAGCTCACGAGACAAGAGATGAAGCGGTGAAAGAAGCTGAAAAAATGCTCCATGTATATGCTGACTTTGCCGAAAATTTTATGGCAATGCCCGTAATTAAAGGTGTAAAATCGGAAAGCGAACGTTTTGCCGGAGCCGAAGATACTTATACCATCGAAGCTTTGATGCAAGACGGTAAAGCTTTGCAATCTGGGACTTCGCATTTCTTGGGACAAAATTTTGCCAAAGCTTTTGATGTAAAATTTCTTTCGCGTGAAGGCAAATTGGAATATGTTTGGGCAACTTCCTGGGGCGTTTCCACTCGCTTGATGGGTGCATTGATTATGACTCACTCCGATGATAACGGGTTGGTGTTACCTCCTAAATTGGCTCCTATTCAAGTGGTGATTATTCCGATTTATCGTAAAGATGAGCAATTGAAACAAATTTCGGAAAAAGTGGATGAAATTGTGAAAAAGTTAAAAGCCAAAGGAATCAGCGTAAAATATGATGATAGTGATAATTATAAACCGGGTTGGAAATTTAACGAATATGAACTCAAAGGAGTGCCTGTGCGTTTGGCTATCGGTCCTCGGGATTTGGAAAACGGAACCGTAGAAGTAGCCAGGAGAGATACACTTACCAAAGAAATCGTTCCTATGGAAGGAGTTGATGCTTATATTGAAAATCTATTAACCGATATTCAAAAAAATCTTTTTGAAAAAGCCCGTAAATATCGAGATGAGCATATAACCCAAGTTGATAATTTTGATGATTTCAAAAAAGTTCTGGAAGAAAAAGGCGGTTTTATTTCGGCGCCTTGGGACGGGACACCCGAAACCGAAGAAAAAATCAAAGAATTGACCAAAGCCACTATTCGTTGTATTCCTTTGAATAATCCAACCGAAGAAGGAACGGATATGATCAGTGGAAAGCCCTCTAAACAACGGGTTTTGTTTGCCAAAGCTTATTAGTTTCTCATATTTAAGTGTTATGAGTTCATGTTAAGAACTGATTTTATTCACCAATTGGAACATATTTGCTCGGAGATAGAGAACCAACCGGTAAGTTTGCGTGCTTATGAAAAAATTTACGGTGGCGATATCAACGAAACTTATCGTTTGGCAATGACCGATAAGGACTATTTTATCAAAATAAATGCAAGGGAAAAATTGTCTATGTTTGAAGTTGAAGCAAAATCCTTGCAAGTTTTGTCCGCTTCCGGTTCTTTTCGTATTCCGGAAGTTTACGAATCGGGAGAATTTGAAGAAAAGAGTTATTTGCTAATGGAATTTATCCCTTCTTTAATCGAAGGGAGTCATCCTGAAAATTTTGCTCAAAGTTTGGCAAAAATGCATCAAAATACCTATGAAAAATACGGCTTGTATTTTGACAATTATATCGGCTCATTGCCTCAATACAATAAAGAAAAAAACGATTGGACAGATTTTTATATTGAAAACCGGTTGCAATATCAGTTGAATTTGGCGCAACAACAAGGGATTATTCCCGCTGAAATTATACATCAATTTGATAAGCTTTATAATTTTTTATCAGGTTTTTTGATAACGGAAAAGCCTTCGTTATTACACGGAGATTTGTGGAACGGAAATTATTTTTATGATACTACAGGAAAAGCCGTAGTTTTTGATCCGGCGATTTATTACGGCAATCGGGAAGTGGATTTGGCGATGATGAGTTTGTTCGGCGGCTTTGAACCTGAAATTTA
>JALSPZ010000195.1 GCA_026985675.1 Flavobacteriales bacterium | reverse complement strand
CGAGAAAATGTATGCGGTCTTGCATATTGTTTTCTTCAATATACTTTTGGATTTCAGATGCATAGGGAGTTTTTCGCCCGACCAAAACCAAATGATAATTTGTATCTTTAATGGCTTTAACAATCGTGAAGGCATTTTTTCGAGGTTCAATAGTTCCGACGTTTAAGATAAATTTGTCGGGGAGATTATATTTTTGTTTGACTTCCTGTTTGGCTTGATCCAAATACAAGGTTTTAAAAACTTGATGACAACCTTGATAAATCACATCGATTTGTTCAGCGGGTATTTTAAAAAATTCAATGATATCTTTTTTTGTTTGTTGGCTGATAGCAACAATTTTATCAGCGGTTTTACAAGCTTTTTTAAATTTTGCCGTATATATTTTCCTATCAATGGATTTATAGAGTTCTGGATATTTTAAAAAAATCAAATCGTGAATGGTTACTACTGATTTTATTGGAGTTTTATCAATTCCAGCAGGCAATTCTCCGCTTAATCCGTGATAAATATCGATTTTATCTTTTAGTAAGTCTTTAAGGATAAGTTTACTACGCCAAACGGAAGGAATTTTTTTGGAGATAAATCCTTTCGGTTCACAAACAAACATATTATCTTTAAGCTCCAAACGATTGACTTTTGCAGGTTTCGGATTATATAAAAAATATTGATTATCAGGATAAAAACCTGCCATTATCCTTACTAAATCCCGACTGTAATTTCCTAATCCGGTGGTATTGTGAAAAATTCGTTTGGCATCATAACCTATTCGCATACCCAACTAGTTTGTTTGGTTTTTGATATAATCAAAAGCATTTTCAAACTTGTTGATTATGGTGTCCCAGGTGTAATTATTCAAAACATATTGTTTTCCATTTTTAGACAATTCATTATACTGTTCATTGTTCATTTTTTCAATATGCTTTAAAATATTATTGAAATCATGATTATCAGTATAGATAAATCCAGCATTACTTTTTTTAATATGATCAACTAAAACTTCGGAATAATAATAGGCTATTACCGGCTTTCCCATTAACATTGCTTCAAGAGTTACCATCGATAGACTTTCATGTTTGGAAGGAATAATTAATGCTTTACTATGATACAACAAATTATTTTTCTCTTGTTCGGATATAAAACCGGTAAAAATTATATTTTTGTTTTGACTTTTTATGTTAAATTCTTTTTTTCCGATAATAATTAATTTGGTTTTAGGATTTATTTTATTGTAATTTTCAAAGAATTTTACTAATTCGTGAATGTTTTTTGAAGTATCTACTCTGCCTATATATACAAAATAATTATTATCAAAAGGTCTATCTTTTATTTCAAATATTGGTTGTTCAAAACCTACTCCCGCAATATCTGATTGAATTTTTTTAATATTTGGGTAAGTTTGGATTACCAATTCTTTTTCTCCAATACTATTATACATAATAAATTTTGAATTTAAAAAAGCTTCTTGGTATGCAGGGAAATAAAAAGGTTTTTCGTCGTGTGCTGTCGGTATAAATAAACTTTTTTCTTTAACAATTGGCAATATGGCGTTTGTAGGATAATATAAGTATGTAAAAAAAATAAATATATCATATTCGTTTTTTACTTTTTTTATTTTTTCTAACATTTCAGGGCAGTATGGTCCTTGATATTTTAACCATTTAAAGAAATTTTTTTTTAAATAAAAAAAACGACTATTAGCGATATTATGTAAACCCAATTTACGAAGAAATATAGGAATTTTACTAAAATTTCTTAACCTTCTATAATATTTATGGGTTAGTTTTTTGTTTTTTTTGTGACTTCTAAAACGATAAACATCAATTTCATTAATCTGTTCATGATCAGGTTTTATATCATTGTCCCAGTTTATATACGATATGGCTTTTGTTGTAAAAATACTTACTTGATGATTTTTTGAAAGTTTTTCTGCAAGTAATCGAGCATGAAGTTCGGCACCACCGTTTATTTGTAATCCGTATCTTTGAACTACTATTCCTATTTTCATTTATGATTTATTTACAAATATTTAGCTACAAAAATACATTATTTTTTGTTTTTTGCAGTGATAATTTAAAAATATTTTAATTACTTGATGTTTTTTGTTTAGTTCTTTCAAATATAGCTTTCAAATACTGGTTTGATTTCCAAATGGAATCGTAAAATTGTTTTTTTTCAGTTGAAATACTGTCAATCAAATCATTGAATTTATTCGGGTCGGTTTGTAAATCGTAGAAATGAAATCCCGTATTGTCGTGAAATAGAAAAGAATCGTATCCGTTGTAAATTCCAAAACCTTTAAAAAAGAAACGAGCTAATATTAAAACTCCAACCAAGGATATTTATGTTGAATTTCTTTGATTTGCTCCGTTAATTTGGAATTTTCTTGTGCTTGTCGGATAAATTGACGGTGTTGCAATTGTTTTTGAATTTTTTCAATAATT
>JALSPZ010000194.1 GCA_026985675.1 Flavobacteriales bacterium | reverse complement strand
AAATTATTAACGGAACTCAATCAAAGAGGTAACTAATAGAATTTTGAAGAAATGGAAAACTTAACAAGAAATTTAAGAAAAGAACGTATCGGTTTGGTTACCAAAAATAAAATGGATAAAACCATCATAGTATCCGAAGTTAAAAGAATGAAACACCCCTTGTATGGAAAATTTGTACACAAAACAAAAAAATATGTTGTACATGATGAAAAAAACGAATGCAATGTGGGTGATAAAGTTAGAATTATGGAAACTCGTCCTTTGAGTAAAACCAAAAGATGGAGATTAGTAGAAATATTAGAAAGAGCTAAGTAATTATGGTACAACAAGAATCAAGAGTTAAAGTTGCAGATAATACAGGAGCTAAGGAAGCCTTAGTTATTCGGGTATTAGGCGGAACAAAAAAACGTTATGCCTCATTGGGGGATAAGGTTGTTGTTACCGTTAAGGAAGCAACACCCAATGGAACTGTAAAAAAAGGTACGGTTTCCAAAGGAGTTGTTGTAAGAACCAAAAAAGAAGTTAGAAGACCGGACGGTTCATATATCCGGTTTGAGGATAATGCAATTGTATTACTTAAACCTGAAGGAGACGAGATGCGTGGCACACGTGTTTTTGGACCTGTGGCAAGAGAATTGCGTGATAAAAAATTCATGAAAATTGTATCATTAGCCCCTGAGGTTTTATAAAAAGGTATAAAAATGAAGAAGTTTAAAATAAAAACAGGAGATGAAGTAATTATCCTGACCGGAAAAGATAAAGGAAAAAAAGGAAAGGTAATTCAAATTATCAAAAATAAAGACCGAGTTGTAGTGGAAGGTGTAAATATTGTAAAGAAACATGTTAAGCCAAGCACGGAGAATCCTCAAGGTGGTATTGTTGAGAAAGAAGCACCTATTCATATTTCAAATGTAGCATTGGTTGATCCGAAAACCGGAAAAGCTACACGTGTAAAATATGAAATAAAAGATGGTAAGAAAGTAAGAGTTTCAAAAAAATCAGGAGAAGTTATTTAGGATTATGAAAAACTATACACCAAGATTACAAAAAGAATATAAAGAGCGTATTATAGACACCTTGATGAAGGAATTTGGTTACAGAAATGTAATGCAAGTACCGAAATTAGAGAAAATTGTTGTCAGTAGAGGTGTTGGAGCTGCAGTATCTGACAAAAAACAAGTCGATTACGCAGTAGACGAATTAACGACAATAACCGGACAAAAAGCTGTTCCAACTATTTCCAAAAAAGATGTTGCAGCTTTTAAATTACGAAAAGGAATGCCTATTGGTGCAAAAGTAACTTTACGTCGAGACAAGATGTATGAATTTTTAGATCGTTTGATAACAGTTGCTTTACCTCGTGTAAGAGATTTCCAAGGGATTAAACCGGAAGGTTTTGACGGTAGAGGTAATTATAATTTGGGTATTACCGAACAAATTATTTTTCCGGAAATTGATTTTGATAAGATTAACAAAGTTAATGGAATGGATATTACATTTGTGACTTCTGCAAAAACAGATAAAGAAGCGCATGCATTATTAAGAGAATTAGGTTTACCATTTAAAAAGAAAAAATAATATGGCAAAAGAATCAATGAAAGCCCGTGAGCGTAAGCGTGAGAGATTGGCTGCTAAATATGCGGCCAAAAGAAAAGCTTTGAAAGAAGCGGGAGATTGGGAAGCATTACAAAAACTTCCTAAAAATTCATCACCGGTACGTTTGCATAATCGTTGCAAAATTACCGGACGTCCCAGAGGATATATGAGAGTTTTTGGAATTTCTCGTGTTACATTTAGAGAAATGGCTAATCAAGGATTAATACCGGGTGTAAAAAAAGCCAGTTGGTAAAATAAAAAAATTAGAAAGATGAGTACAGATCCAATAGCAGATTTTCTAACACGAATTAGAAATGCACAAAGTGCAGGGCATAAAGTTGTAACTATTCCTGCATCGAAACTTAAAAAAGAAATAACTAAAATTTTATTTGATCAAGGTTATATCTTAAGTTATAAATTTGATAAAGAAGGGAATAGAGAGTTTATAAAAATAGCTCTTAAATATGATGATAAAAACCTACCGGTAATTAAAAAGCTTGAGAGAGTTAGTAAACCCGGATTACGTAAATATGCCGGAGTTGATAGTATGCCCAAAGTTTTAAATGGTATGGGCATAGCAATTTTGTCAACATCCAAAGGTGTTATGACCGATAAACAAGCTCGTAAAGAGAACGTAGGTGGAGAAATTTTGTGTTATATTTATTAAAAACAAAAAATTATGTCAAGAATAGGATTTCAACCCATAAAAGTGCCTGAAGGAGTAACTGTTGATATCAATGATAATATGGTTACAGTAAAAGGTAAATTGGGAGAATTAAAACAAGAAATAAAAGGGGATATCCAACTGGAATTAAAAGATGGAGTTTTAGTAGTTAAAAGACCTTCTGAAAGCAAACAACATAAAGCCATGCATGGACTTTATCGTTCTTTATTATTCAATATGATTGAAGGTGTTTCCAAAGGTTGGACAAAAGAATTGGAATTAGTAGGAGTTGGATATAAAGCCAGTAATCAAGGTCAATTACTTGATTTATCCTTAGGTTTTTCTCACAATATATTGATTGAATTACCACCGGAAGTTAAAGTGGAAACCGTATCGGAAAAAGGTAAAAACCCGATTGTAAAGCTTACCTCTTATGATAAGCAATTGATTGGACATATCGCTGCTAAAATCCGTTCTTTCCGTAAACCTGAACCTTACAAAGGAAAAGGTGTGAAATATGTTGGTGAAGAAATAAGAAGAAAGGCAGGTAAAACCGCTTAATAAATAATAAGTTATGAAATTAAGTAAATTAGACAGAAGAAAAAGAATACAAAAAAGAATCAGAAAGATTGTAAATGGAACATCTGATGTTCCCAGACTTTCTGTTTTTAGAAGTAATAAAGAAATTTATGCTCAGCTTATAGATGATCTCAATGGAGTAACTTTAATTACTGCTTCATCCCGTGATAAAGATTTGGTTTCAAAAAAAGGTACTAAAATAGAGAAAGCCGAAGCAGTTGGAGAAAAAATAGCAAAATTAGCTATGGATAAAGGTATTTCAAAAGTGGTTTTCGACCGTTCAGGATTTTTATATCACGGACGTGTGAAAGCTTTGGCAGAAGGTGCAAGAAAAGGTGGTTTAAAATTTTAAGATATGCTTGACAATTATAAAGATATAGAAAGAGTAAAACCGGGCGGATTGGAATTGGAAGACCGCTTGGTAGCCGTAAACAGAGTTACGAAAGTTACCAAAGGAGGTAGAACATTTAGCTTTTCAGCTATAGTTGTTGTCGGAGATAAGAACGGCATAGTAGGATATGGAATGGGAAAATCCAAGGAAGTTCCCGATGCAATCCAAAAAGCAATAGACAATGCTAAAAAGAATTTGGTAAGAGTTCCTGTAATTAACGGAACAATACCTCATGAACAATTAGGCAAATTCAGTGGTGCGCGTATTTTTTTGAAACCAGCATCACCCGGTACCGGAGTTATTGCTGGAGGAGCAGTACGTGCCGTATTAGAATCCGCAGGAGTTCATGATGTTTTAACTAAATCTCATGGTTCTTCTGATCCTAATAACGTTGTAAAAGCTACTTTGGATGCATTGCTAAAAATGCGTGATGCACACAAGATTGCCAAACAAAGAGGAATATCATTGAATAAATTATTTAACGGATAAAATTAGGAGGATGAGCAAAGTTAGAATTAAACAAGTGAAGAGCACAATTAACCGTCCTAAAGACCAAAAACAAACTTTGGAAGCTTTAGGAATCAGACGAATCGGTCAAGAAAAAGTGCATGAATTGACTCCTTCTATTGAAGGGATGATAAGAAAAGTAAAACATCTAATTGTTGTAGAAGAAATTTAAAAAATTGAGAAAAATGAATTTACACAATCTAAAACCGGCAAAAGGTTCGATTAAAAAAGATATTAGAAAAGGACGTGGTGAAGGTTCTAAACGCGGAGGAACAGCAACCAGAGGTCATAAAGGTGCTAAGTCTCGTTCAGGATACTCCAGAACTCCGGGCTTTGAAGGAGGGCAAATGCCTTTGTACCGTCGTGTTCCCAAATTTGGATTTACCAATATTAATAGAGTGGAATATCAGCCTGTAAATTTGGATAAAATTCAAGAACTTATAGATAATAAAAAAGTTAAAGATACAATAACTTTTGAAGATTTTGTATCTTTTGGTATTGTTGGAAAAAGAGAATTATTGAAAGTGTTGGGAAGAGGAGAAATTAAATCGGGCGTTACGATTTTTGCACATAAATTTTCCAAAAAGGCACAACAAGCAATTGAAGCAGCAGGTGGTAAAGTAGAAATCATTAAATAATTATTGAATTACAAGATGAAGAAGTTTATAGATACAATTAAAGCAATTTGGAGCATAAAAGAGCTTCGTGATAAAATTCTATTTACATTGGGGTTGATACTTGTATATCGTTTTGGAGCACAAGTATCTTTACCGGGAATAGATCCAACACAATTAGGAAATTTATCTCAGCAAGCAGGGGATAACACACTATTGGATTTATTAAATCAGTTTACCGGAGGAGCTTTTGCAAGAGCTTCCATAATGGCTTTGGGTATCATGCCTTACATTTCTGCTTCAATTGTAGTTCAATTAATGGGAATGGCTGTTCCATACTTGCAAAAATTACAAAAAGCAGGTGAGAGCGGAAGAAAAAAAATCACCCAAATTACCCGTTGGTTAACCATTGGTATAACCTTAATTCAAGGACCGAGTTATATATATAATTTATATGCTACTTTACCCAAAGAAGCTTTCTTAATGCAAAATAAATTATTCTTTGTGATATTATCAGTATTGGTATTGTCCGCAGGAACTATTTTTGCTATGTGGTTAGGCGAAAAAATTACCGATAAAGGTATTGGTAACGGAATCTCACTTTTAATTATGGTGGGTATCATTGCCCGTATGCCTTCTGCATTTTTGCAGGAATTTACCAATAGAGTATCCGATCAGAATGGAGGACCTATGTTATTGCTTTTTGAAATTGTTGTATGGCTATTGGTTATTTCCGCCAGTATTTTGTTGGTCAAAGCCTATCGCCCCGTACCTTTACAATATGCTCGTAGAGCAGTAGGAGGAGGATATGAAAAAAATATTTTTGGCGCCAGACAATATTTGCCATTAAAACTCAATGCTGCCGGAGTTATGCCTATCATCTTTGCCCAAGCACTTATGTTCTTTCCTACTTTATTAGGAAGTTTAAATAAAGATTCCGATTGGGCAACTTGGTTAAGAACAACTTTTGGTGATATGTTTAATCCCTGGTATAATCTGGTATTTGCATTATTGGTGATTGTTTTTACATATTTCTATACTGCAATAACTGTTCAAACCAATAAAATAGCAGAGGATTTGAAGCGTAGTAATGGCTTTGTTCCAGGGGTAAGACCCGGGACAGAAACTGCTAACTACTTAGATGATATTTTATCTAAAATAACATTACCGGGTGCGATATTTTTAGCTATTTTGGCCATTTTACCTAAAATGGTACATTTTATGTTCCCGGGAATGCAAGTCCCTTGGGCTATGTTTTATGGAGGAACTTCTCTATTGATTCTAGTGGGAGTGGCTATTGATACTATTCAACAAGTAGAAGCTTATTTGTTGAACAGACATTATGATAAATTAATGAAAACCGGAAGAAATAAATAATATTATGGCAAAACAACCAGCAATAGAAGTAGATGGAGTAATAAAGGAAGCACTTTCCAATGCTATGTTTAAGGTAGAGTTGGAAAATGGACACTTAATTACAGCCCATATTTCAGGCAAAATGCGAATGCATTATATTCGTTTATTACCCGGTGATAAAGTAAAGTTGGAATTAAGTCCTTATGATTTAACAAAAGGGCGAATCACTTATAGATATTAATAAAAATTGGCAATAAAAGCTTAAAAGATATGAAAGTAAGAGCATCAATCAAAAAAAGAAGTCCGGAGGACAAGATTGTTCGTCGTAAAGGACGTCTGTATGTAATTAATAAGAAAAATCCGAAACATAAACAAAGACAAGGATAATTATGGCACGAATAGCAGGAGTAGATTTACCTAAAAACAAAAGAGGAGTTATTGGATTAACCTATATTTATGGAATAGGTAGATCCAGAGCAAAAGAAATTCTGGCAAAAGCCGGAGTTGATGAAGATAAAAAAGTTAAAGATTGGGATGATCATGATATTGCTAATATCAGAAAAACCATCTCAGATTACCGTATCGAAGGAGAATTGAGAGCAGAAGTCCAATTGAACATCAAACGTTTAATGGATATTGGTAGTTATAGAGGAATCCGTCATAGAATGGGATTACCTTTAAGAGGTCAACGTACCAAAAATAATTCCAGAACCAGAAAAGGAAAAAGAAAAACTGTTGCTAACAAGAAAAAAGCAACTAAATAATAATTATTGATTATGGCAAAATCTAAATCAAATAGAGCAAAGAAAAGAAAGGTTCATGTAGAGCCCAATGGAAGAGCTTATATACAAGCTACGTTTAATAACGTGATTATATCTTTAACTAATAAAAACGGCGAAGTTATTTCTTGGTCTTCTGCCGGTAAAAACGGTTTTAGAGGATCAAAGAAAAATACACCCTATGCAGCTCAAGTGGCTGCAGAAGATGCTGCAAAAACTGCTTATGAAGCCGGATTAAGACGTGTTAAAGTTTATGTTAAAGGTCCCGGTAACGGACGTGAATCGGCAATAAGAACTATACATAACAGCGGTATTGAAGTTATGGAAATTATAGACGTAACTCCTATACCTCACAATGGTTGTAGACCACCTAAAAGAAGAAGAGTTTAAAAAAATTGAATTATGGCGAGATATACAGGACCTAAAACAAAAATAGCCCGTAAATTCGGAGAAGCAATTTACGGAGAAGATAAATATTTCGAGAGAAGAAAATATCCTCCCGGACAACATGGAAACAATAGAAGACGAGGAAAAAAATCTCAATATGCTATTCAGTTGGCTGAAAAACAAAAGGCAAAATATACCTATGGCATATTGGAAAAACAGTTTAAAAATCTTTTTGAAAAAGCTTCCAGACAAGGTGGTAATACCGGAGAGGTTTTAATGCAATTGGTTGAATCACGACTGGATAATGTAGTTTATCGTTTCGGTTTAGCTCCTTCCAGAAGAGCTGCACGTCAATTGGTAGGACACAGACATATTACCGTGAATGGAGAAGTTGTAAACATTCCTTCCTATCAATTAAAACCTGGGGATGTTGTGGGAGTAAGAGAAAAATCAAAATCCTTACAAGTAATCACTGATTCATTGGCAAATAATAAATCAAGTTACGAATGGTTGAAATGGAATGATGAAAAAATGGAAGGAGAATTTGTAAACCGTCCGGAACGTGTTCAAATCCCCGAAAACATTCAAGAACACTTGATTGTCGAGTTATATTCTAAATAATTAAATTCATTTATGGCAATATTAAATTTTCAAAAACCAGATAAAGTCTTTCAAATTGAAGCCGACAACAAATACGGCAAATTTGAATTCAAACCCCTTGAACCGGGTTTTGGACTAACTATTGGTAATGCCCTTCGCAGAGTGCTATTGTCCTCTTTGGAAGGATATGCCATTACTTCCATCAGAATAGATGGAGTAGAACATGAATTTGTTTCTATCGACGGAATAGTAGAAGATGTTACAAAAATAGTTTTAAATTTTAAACAAATTCGTTTCAAAAACCAAGTTGAAGGCATTGATACCGAACGTGTAAAAGTATCTCTTTCAGGTAAAAATGTTATAACTGCCGGTGATTTGCAAGAGTTTATAACCGGATTTCAAATATTGAATCCGGAACTTGAACTTATTCATTTGGATCCTAAGGTAAATTTAAATTTTGAATTTACCATTGAAAAAGGAAGAGGTTATGTGCCTGCCGATGAAAATAAAAGAGATGATATGCCTTTCGGCACTATTTTTATCGATGCTATTTTTACACCGATTAAGCATGTAAAATATACCATCGAAGATTTTCGTGTAGAGCAAAAAACCGATTATGACAAACTAATTATTGAAGTGGAAACCGATGGTTCTATTCATCCCAAAGATGCTTTGACTGAATCGGCTAAAATATTGATTCAACATTTTATGTTGTTTTCGGATGAGAGAATTTCCATTGATGAATCCTCTTCATCTGAACCCGAAACATATGATGAAGAATCCTTACATATGCGTCAACTTTTAAAAACTAAATTAGTTGATTTACATCTATCGGTTAGAGCACTAAACTGTTTAAAGGCTGCTGATGTTGAAACCTTGGGAGAATTGGTTCAATACAACAAATCGGATTTAATGAAATTTAGAAACTTTGGAAAAAAATCAATGTCCGAATTGGAAGAATTAGTAGAAAAGAAAGGCCTGACCTTTGGTATGGATCTTTCACATTATAAATTAGACGAAAAATAAAGAAATAGGTTATTATGAGACACAGAAAGAAATTTAACCATTTAGGAAGAAAGACAGCGCACAGAAAATCCATGTTGGCAAATATGGGAAGTTCATTGATTAAACATAAACGTATCAATACTACTTTGGCCAAAGCAAAAGCTTTAAGAATGTTTTTGGAGCCTTTGATTACCAAGTCTAAAAACGATACTATGCATAACAGACGGGTAGTTTTTAGTTATTTAAGAGATAAAGATGCCGTAACGGAATTATTTAGAGAAATTTCTACTAAAATAGCCGATAGACCCGGTGGTTATTTAAGAATTATCAAACTTGGAAACCGTTTGGGTGATAATGCCGAAATGGCTATGATTGAGTTTGTTGATTATAATACTACTTATAATGCAGATAAACCCGCCAAAAAGAAAACCCGTAGAAGAAGAAAAAAAGCTAAAACCGAAGAAGCTGCTCCTGTTTCCGAAGCAAAACAAGAAGCTCCTTCCAATGAAGCTCCAGAAAAAAAAGATAAGGAGTAAATTAATAATTTATTTACATAAAAAGCCGGATAAAATCACTATTCGGCTTTTTTATTTTTTGTAAATTTACTAAAACAAAAAAATTAAAATTATGAGTTTAATATTGGATGTCAAAGCAAGACAGATATTTGATTCCCGCGGAAATCCAACGGTTGAAGTTGATGTAATCACGGATTATGGCTTTTTAGGCAGGGCGGCTGTTCCTTCCGGCGCATCTACCGGTGAACATGAAGCTGTGGAATTGCGAGATGGAGAAAAAGCATATATGGGAAAATCGGTTTTTAAGGCTATTGAAAATGTCAATAACATAATTGCTCCTGAAATTATTGGAATGGATGTAGCCGACCAATTGGAAATAGATCAAGTTATGAAAGCGCTTGATAATACAGAAAACAAATCAAAATTGGGGGCAAATGCAATTTTGGGAGTTTCGTTGGCAGTTGCCAAGGCAGCTGCTATGGAAGCAGGAGAACCTTTATATAAATATATTGGAGGAGTAGGCGCTAAAACATTACCCGTTCCTATGATGAATATTATCAATGGCGGTTCCCATTCCGATGCTCCGATTGCATTTCAAGAATTTATGATTGTTCCTTATGGAGCCAAAAGTTTTTCGGAAGCTATGAAAATGGCTACGGAAACATTTCATAATCTAAAAGCCATATTAAAAAAACGAGGTTTATCAACTGCAGTTGGCGATGAAGGAGGTTTTGCACCTAATTTTAATGGAACCGAAGATGCTATTGAAACCATTTTGGAAGCAATCAAACAAGCTGGTTATGAACCCGGAAAAGATATCGGAATTGCACTGGATGTTGCAGCATCCGAATTTTATAAAGACGGAATTTATGATTATACTATTTTCGAAGGACCGAAAGGCAAAAAAAGAACCCCGAAAGAACAAGCCGAATATTTGTTGGAATTGGTAAACAAATATCCTATCATCTCCATAGAAGACGGTATGGATGAAAATGATTGGGAAGGTTGGAAAATTCAACAAAAATTGTTAGGAGATAAAATTCAATTGGTTGGAGATGATATTTTTGTAACCAATACCAAAATTTTGGAAAGAGGAATCAAAGAAGGAATAGCGAATTCCATTTTAATAAAACTTAACCAAATCGGTTCATTATCAGAAACAATAGATG
>JALSPZ010000193.1 GCA_026985675.1 Flavobacteriales bacterium | reverse complement strand
TAATGAAACGAATAGGTTACTTCGTATTAGGCATAATATTCGGGATAATCTTATTGCTTTTTTATCAAGAAAAGCAAAAAAACAAGGCTATACACTTGCAAAGTCACACTTTGCAACAGCAAGTAAAGAACCTAAATAAAATGGTAGTAACCGAAGCATACTACCAAGAAGTTTATTCGTATAATGACAGCGACAAATATTTTTTTGACTTGCTTAATTTTGACAAAAATGTCATCTTATTGGTCAATGCAAAGACACAGATTTCTTATGATTTGTCCAAACTACAAGTAGAAATTGACAGTATAAATAAAATCATCAAAATAAAAAATATCCCCGAAGAAAATTTGGAAATTTTTCCTTCCATAACTTATTACGATTTGCAACAAAGCACGCTCAATCAATTTTCCAAAGACGATTTAAACCGTATCAATAAAGATGCGGTTGAACAAATAAAATCCCATATCAATATTTCCGAATTGCGTTTGAAAGCCAAAAAACAATTGTTGGAAAATTTGAAAAATCTCTATATCCTTTCCAAAGTTTACGGTTGGAAAATAGAAGATAATCACTTTATGCAAAATCTAAAATCCGATTTATTAATTCCTTAAAAAATTAAAGAAAATGCGTATCAATCATAAATTACAAACTTTAAAAAAACAATTAGAAGGCGATTTGTTTTATGATGATTTGCATCGTCATATATACGCCACCGATGCTTCGGTTTACCGGATGCTTCCGCAAGCGGTTGCTTATCCTAAAACGATAGACGATATTCAAAAATTGATACGATATGCTTCGGAAAACAATACGGCATTAATTCCTAGGACCGCAGGAACTTCTTTGGCGGGGCAAGTTGTAGGACAAGGAATTATCGTAGATGTGTCACGTTATTTTACCCAAATTTTGGAATTTAACCCGGATGAACAATGGGTAAAAGTTCAACCGGGTGTTATCCGAGACGATTTGAATCGGTTTTTACAAAAATACGGATTGTGGTTTGCTCCCAATACTTCTACATCCAGCCGTTGTATGATCGGTGGTATGACCGGGAACAATTCAAGCGGCTCCACCTCTATAAAATATGGTGTTACGAGAGATAAAATTTTAGCCGTCGAAGGTTTTTTGGCAGATGGAAGTTTTATTAAAATAGAAGAACTTGATAATCAATCCTTTGATGAAAAATTAAGTTTAAACAATTGGGAAGGAAAAATATATCGCCATATACGTGATACCTATATCGATAAGGGAGTGCAGAAAGAAATTTTGGAAAATATGCCTTACCCCGAAATTCACAGACGTAACAACGGATATGCTTTGGATGTGTTGATTGATAATGAAATTTTTGGCAATTCCGATAAAAAATTTAATTTGGGAAAACTCATAGCCGGTTCCGAAGGGACTTTGGTTTTTATGACTTCCATAAAAATAAAATTGGACGAATTACCACCCGAAAAACGCTTAATGGTTGCGGCACATTTCTCAACTATTGACGAAAGTATGCGGGCGGTTGTTCCGGCTATGAAACACAATCTTTATCAATGCGAGTTGATGGATGATATAATTTTGAACATTACCAAGGAAAGTCCCAAATATGCACCGTATAGAAGTTTTTTGCAAGGAAATCCCAAAGCAATTTTGATGCTGGAATTGCGTGGAAATGATGAGATGGAATTACAGAAGCAAGCAGAAAAACTTATCCGGGATTTACAATCTCGGAATTTGGGTTATGCTTTCCCGCTTTTGCCCGGAAATGAAGCTGCAAAAGCAGAAGAATTACGTAAAGCGGGCTTGGGGCTTCTCGGAAATTTACCTGGTGATGATAAAGCAGTAGCGGGCATTGAAGATACTGCCGTCAGAATACAGGATTTACCTTCTTATATCGCTGATTTTTCTGAAATTATGAGAAAGAAAAACAAACAACCCGTGTATTTTGCTCATGCAGGAGCAGGAGAAATTCATTTACGCCCTATCCTTAATCTCAAAAAATCCGTCGATGTAAGAATTTACAGAGAGCTAGTCGAAGAAGTAGCTGATCTTGTGCATAATTATAAAGGTTCTTTAAGTGGTGAACATGGAAGCGGTATCGTTAGAGCGGAATTTATTCCGGTGATTGTAGGAGAAAAAAATTATGAGTTGATGAAAAAACTCAAAACGGTTTTTGATCCCCAAAATATTTTTAATCCACATAAAATTGTAGATCCTTTTCCGATGGATAAGAATTTACGTTATGAACCGGATAGAGAAGAACCAGAGATTCCAACAATTTTTGATTACATTAAAGAAGGAGGGGTCTTACGTGCTGCTGAAAAATGTAATGGTTCGGGAGATTGCAGAAAACCTCCCGAAGCCGGCGGTGTAATGTGCCCCAGTTATCAAGCAACGCGCGAGGAAAAAAATACTACCCGTGCACGAGCAAATGCATTACGAGAATTTTTGACGCATTCGGATAAGGCAAACAAATTTGATTATGAAGAACTCTATGAAACTTTAAGCTTGTGTTTGTCTTGCAAAGCTTGTAAATCTGAATGTCCCTCAACGGTGGATATGGCAAAAATGAAATCCGAGTTTTTATATTGGTATCAAAAAGCAAATGGTTTTGGTTTTCGTAACAGGCTTTTTGCATATAGCGGAAAGATTAATCGTTTTTTCAGCAATATTTATTGGATTTATAATTTTTTTGCCGGTTATAAACCTACGGCAAAACTATTGAAAAAAGTTATGGGAATCGCACCTCAACGAAAAATACCGCTTTTGGAAAGAGAAACATTGATGGATTGGATCCGTAAAAATCCGGAAAAATTAAAGCCAAAATCCCGAATAATAAAAAGTGTATACTTATTTGTGGATGAGTTCACAAACTTTCTGGACACACAACCCGGAAAAGATAGTATCGAGGTATTAACCCAATTGGGCTATGAAGTTCGTGTAATTCCTTCACCCGAAAGTGGACGTGCATACATTAGTAAAGGATTTTTAGAGCAAGCTCAAAAATTGGCTTATGAAAATGTCAAATTATACAAAGATAAAGTAGATTCCGATAAACCATTGATAGGAATAGAGCCTTCCGCAATTTTGATGTTTAGAGACGAATACCCCAACTTAATCAAAGATTCGTCTTTAAAACAAACAGCAAAAAATTTAGCGGCAAACGTTTATTTGTTTGAAGAGTTTATTAAAAAGGAATTCCAAGCCGGAAATATATCTACATCCGATTTTACGAAAGAAGAAAAAACAATTGATTTACACGTTCATTGTCACCAAAAAGCATTAAGTGAACCCGAAATCAGTGCTTTTGTATTGGCTATTCCAAAGAATTATAAGGTAAATTTACTGGATGCCGGTTGTTGTGGTATGGCGGGAAGTTTCGGGTATGAAAAAGAACATTTTGATTTAAGTATGAAAATAGGAGAATTGCGCCTATTCCCGACTTTACGAAAAACACGTAACGAAATTTCTGCTTCGGGAACTTCTTGTCGTCATCAAATTAGAGATGGTGCTGAGAAAAATTCATTACATCCGGCAAGTATTTTAAGGAATGCTTTATTAAAATAAATTAAAATATTAATTTTTTTTGTTATAGTTTTTTATTATTTTTCGAATTTTAATAACAGATACATGCAAAAAGGTTTTATCAAATATCTATTATTGTTTTTTTTTATTTGGACTTTTTCTAAACTTCCGGCACAAAATGATAAAACACATCAATATGCGGTTTTTTTGTTGAATAAAACCGGAATTATACAAGATATAGATTCATCTTTTCAAAGCCTGAAATATAATTACATTAAATATTTTCAAGTAGTTTTACACCAAAAAAAAGCTTTGTTTACACAAGCGGAAGATAGTATTTTTATTATAAACCAAATTAATAATTTAATCAAATTTGAAAAAAATAATCTTTGGGATCGTATAGTTTTTCAAGAAAAATCCAAAGGAAAAAGAGCGTTGAAAAAACTTATTCGTCTTTCGGAAAAAGATACCACGCTTATATCGGATTTGAGAAAAAAGTATCAGATTGAAATACAAAATTTTACCGATGAATCATTCAAAAATTTTAAACAAGTTCATCTTACAGGTTATATAAAAATTATAAAAGGACAAAAAACGCCGATTCCTCTTAAAATTTTTATCAATGGAGAGCAGAACGAAAAACTTCCCGATAATTTTCAAATGTTTTTGCTTCTAAAAAACAAAAGAATAAATAAGATTCCGATAATTGACTCTCAAAAAAAGGGAATTATTAAAAATCCTGTAAACAATTATCAAGATATCTATGCTTTATTGATTACGTATAACCATAAGAATTTTATTTTATTACCGGACAAAAATCATTTAAAAATGCCCGGACAATTTAAAAAAATGAAAAACTTTTTATCAAAAATTAATTTTATCAAAAATAATCCTTGGAATATTTACATAGACGAAACTCCCGAAAAAATTACAATAGGTTTGGAAAACACCGGATCTGCCAAGGCAGAACACAAAAAACTTATACAGGATTGATTTGTTTTTCTTTGATAAGTTGCATTACTTTTTCAAATACTTCTTGTTGGTTCAAATGATCATTGTCTATTTCAATGGCATCATCAGTTTTTATTAAGGGAGAATCTTCTCTTTCGGTATCAATTTTATCTCTGGATTTTATATTTTCCAAAACCTCATTAAAATTTACTTTTAAGCCTTTATTTTTAAGTTCCGTAAAACGTCTTTCGGCTCTTATTTCAGGGCTTGCAGTCATAAAAAGTTTTAAATCCGCATGGGGAAAAACCACCGAACCTATATCTCTTCCATCCATAACAACACTTTTGTTTTGAGCAATTTTTCTTTGTTCGGCTACTAATTTTTTTCTAATTTCCGGAATTTCAGCAATATAACTGACAAAATTGGAAACTTCCATTTGACGAATTACATTTTCAATATTTTCTCCATTCAAAAATACATCCGCATGACCGGTGTCAGGATTGGTTTTAAACTCGATTTTTATCCTGTCAAGTAATTTTATTAATTTTTCTTTATCAAAATGTCTATCGGAAATCAAATGATTTTTCAAAGCATAATAAGTAATAGCCCGATACATTGCACCCGTATCTATATATATGAAATTCAAAGCTTTGGCTAACTTTTTTGCAAGCGTGCTTTTTCCGGTGGATGAATAACCGTCAATAGCTATAATGTGATTTTTTTTCAAGATTTTATCTTTTTTGCAAAGATACTTAAAATTCATTCAGATTGATAACGGCAGTAAAAAAATGAGCATTGGAAGCTAAATTATACTTTCCGTAGCCATAAGCAATCTCAAATTTTCTAAGCTTTAAACTGAAACCGAAATTAATTCCCGAGATAAATTCTTGATTTTGCAAAGATAATTCGGCAAAACGTCTAAAATTGTAACCCAATCTCAGATTAAAACGTTTGCGTGGAAAAAGTTCTGCTCCAAGAATCAAATGTCTAAAAAAATGATCCGTAAACGAAATATTTTCTTCCACAACATCTCCATTGGGATCTTCCGTATTATGAGCGGTATTAACAAAAGCAATTTTCGGTTTTTGCAAATTTTCAAACGTTACATACCAACGGAAGGGTGCATGCAAAAACATTTTGGAAAAACTGAAATTGATATCAAAAGGCAGATTTTCTTTGGTTCCTTGATAAGTGCTTAACTGAGTTCCGAAATTTCTGATGCTGAATCCTGTCTCAATTCCTTCTTTTTCATTATGATAAAAAACTCCGAAATCCAAAGCAATACCGGTAGAAGTATAAGTCTCCAATGACGAAAAAATAAACTTGGTATTAATCCCAACATTAAAATTTGTTTTGGGAATATTATATGCATATCCCAACAAAAGCGCTGATTCCGAAGCACCGAAAGTGCCGTTACGTTCACCGGATTCATTGGCATATTGAAAAGTTCCGTAATTGATATAAGTAATTCCGGCATAAACCATACCTATTTTTTTTATTTTCCGGGCATAAGCCATATTTCCGTAATTCAAAGAGCTTAAATAACTGCTATAATTGGCACCTAATTTATTGTTCATAGTGGAATCTAACACGGCAGGATTCTGCACCGGTTGAAAAATATCCCCGTTTAAGCTTGTAAAAACTTTACCTCCCAAAGCAGTCTGTTTGGCGGATCCGGGCAAATTAAGAAATTTGTAAACACTATTCCCACCGATTTGCGCATGCAACCCGAAAAAACTTAATAAAAGATAAAGTTTTAAAGTTTTTTTTATCATAATTATATATTAAACGAAAAAAAATCACAGATATTGCTCAAAAATTCATGGCGTGTCCCTTCCTAATAATCAGCCACACAAGTCCACGGGTCGGGTGTTTCGTTTATAGTCTCGCCCGCAAAAACACACAAAAACAAAACAAGTAAAAGGAGCTTCTCAAGTCGCTCTTTTGCTTGTGTTTTTGTAGTGTTTTGTGGTGCGGGAGCTATCACTTCACCCCCTCACGCAAGGCAAAATCGCAGCTGCATTTAGTATAATAGCTTTACAGCTTGCGACGCCCCTTGCAAACCTTGAAATATTACAAAACCTTCAAGTAAGGCTTTTGCTTCTGTCGTCGCTCATTCGTCATTTGTCATCGGTCATCAAACACTATTGACCATTATTTAATCCTTTCAACGCTTTTTACCCCTTCAATAGCTTTTAAATCTTTGATAACTTTTTTCAATATCTCGGTATTCTTTACATAAAGCGAAATTTCACCCGAAAATACATGTGCTTGTGATTTTAAATTGATATTTTTCATCTCCAAATTTTCATCATCGGTAATAAGTTTGGTAATATCTTTGGCCATACCTTTTCTGTCCAATCCGGAAATTTTTAGATGAACGATAAAATCATGTTTAGTGGAATCTATCCATCGGGCACTTATAATTCTATATCCGTAATTGGCATGTAAGTTCAAGGCATTGGGACAATCCTTTTTATGCACTTTGATTCCTTCGTTGATTGTGGTAAAACCGAAAATTTCATCTCCGGGAATGGGATTACAACAATTGGCAAGCGAATAATCCAATTGTTGTTCATCCGGACCGAAAACAATGGTGTCGTAATTGATACTGACCGTTTCATCTTTGGGTTGAAAATCCGAAGGTTTTCTTCTGAGTTTTTTTCTAAAAAAGTTGTATAAAACATTGGACTGGGCATTGGCAAAGTTTTTAAGCATTTTGTTGTCGATAATACCGGCTCCTATGTTATAAAATAAATCTTTACTGGTTTTCAGATTCAGATAATTTACCAATTTATTGATGGTATCCTCATTATATTTAAGTTTGAGTTGTTTGAGTTTTCGATGCAAAATTTCTTTACCTTCTTCAATAATATCGTTTTGTTCCTGTTTTAAATAAGCTTTGATTTTGGATTTGGCACGACCTGTTTTTACAAAATCCAACCAGTTGAGTTTTGGAAATTGATTAGGCGAAGTGATAATTTTAACCACATCTCCGCTTTTTAGCGTATAATTGAGTTGAACCAATTTTCCGTTGACAATAGCCCCGCGACAGTGCTTTCCGACTTCGGTATGAATGGCAAAAGCAAAATCCAGTGGAGTTGCACCTTTGGGTAATGAAATAACATCGCCATTGGGTGTTAATACAAAAATTTCTTTGGTAAAAAGATTGAGTTTGAAATCTTCAATAAATTCTTCGGCACTTTGATCTTGACTTTCCAAAAGATCTTTAAGTTTGTTTAACCAACCTTCAATACCGATTTCTTTATCGGATTTGTTTTTGTATTTATAATGAGCCGCATAACCTTTTTCGGCAATTTCATTCATTCTTTCCGAACGTATTTGCACTTCCACCCATTTTTTTTCAGGTCCCATTACGGTCGTGTGCAGGGCTTCATAACCGGTGGACTTGGGTTGAGAAATCCAGTCTCTTAAACGAGAAGGATTGGGTTTGAAATGGTCGGTTACTACTGAATAAATTTTCCAAGCCAAAAATTTTTCGTTTGCTTTATCGGATTTGTAGATGATTCTAATGGCAAATTTGTCGTAAACTTCTTCAAAACTTACTTTTTTTTCTTTAATTTTTCTATAAATGGAAAAAATGGATTTGAAACGTCCGATAATTTCAAATTGCAAACCTTCTTTTTTTAAAGAATCCTTAATAATATTTGTAAATTTTTTTAAATAAGCATCTGCTTCGGCGCGAGACTCTTCGATTTTACTTTCAATTTCCTTATAAACTTCCGGTTCGGTATATTTGAGCCCCAGATCTTCCAGTTGATTTTTTATATTGTAAAGTCCCAATTTATGAGCGAGTGGGGCATATATATATAGAGTTTCGGCGGCAATACGTTCTTGTTTATACCTTGGCATAGCGTCCATGGTTTGCATATTATGCAAACGGTCGGCGAGTTTAACCAAGATAACCCGAACATCGTCATTGAGCGTAAGAATCATTTTACGAAAATTTTCGGCTTGTATGGAAATATTTTCGCCTTGCAGTTTTTTTATTTTGGTTAATCCCCTTACAATTCTACTAATCTTTTCACCGAATTTATCATAGATTTCGTCATGTGTAATTTCCGTATCTTCCACAACATCGTGCAATAGGGCGGAAGCAATTGCAACCGATCCCAAACCGATATCATTGGCAACAATTTTAGCAACTGCAATGGGGTGAAAAATATAAGGTTCGCCAGATTTTCTTCTTTGTCCTTCATGGGCATCTTTTGCCAGTTCAAAAGCCTGACGAATAAGCGTTTCATCGTTTTTGTTGAGTTTTTGATAAGTAGATGAAAGCAAATTGTCAAATGCCTTATTGATTTGTATCAATTCTTGTTTGGTATAGTCTTTTTGTTCGCCCATCAATTGATTTATTGGATCAGAAAATATCAAAAATACAAAAAAAACGGGATAAAAAAGTCTTTAATAAAAGATTTTAAAGGTTTGTAGGTTCTGATAATTTACTAAATCTTATCTCAAATGTTTTTTTTAATTTTCTTATTGTATTTTGGGTTGGATTGGTTTAATTTCTTTTTCCTGTTTTTTCTCATTTTAATACCCTGAATTAATTACCAACTTAATAATTTTTAGGCGAATACTTTTTGTTTATTATTTTTTGAACGGTTCATTTATTTATAAATACGATTTAACTATCTTTCTATACGCCTTAAAGAACTAGATGCCTTTCTTTGATTTTTTCTTTTAAAAAACATCCCCTTAGGATCCACCAACATCACCGGATTATCCGCCGTATAGGTATAAGGCGAAAAATTGGGATATTTTTCCGCCAGCGGGTCAGTGGTGGAGAGCCATTGGGGAAGGAAGGGGTTGTAGTAGCAAGTAAAATGATAATTTTTATATATTGTGAACTTCATATTTAATTTTTTTTTTAAACCCTATCTGAACCATCTTATAACATAAAGTTTGCTTTTGTCGGGTAGATATATACCCATATCTTGAATTTCCAATTTTTCTTTTTTTCCTTCGGCGTTTCTGCTATATCTACATAAAGCCGAAATATATATTTTATTTGAACCGGAGATAATTGTATCTAATTTTTGCCATTTAATAAAATCATCTATACTTTCTTGGATATCATATTGTTTATAAATTTTCTGTAACTCTTCCAAATTATTATAATTAGTCCACGGTATTAATTTTTTGTCGGGCCAATCAGCGCTATCAAAATTTGTCGGATAATATTTTAAACTGTCTAAATTGGTTTTTTGGGTTCTGTATATATCAATGTTCCAAGTATGCATAGCCGGTTCCGAATATAAGGTTTCTCGTATATTTTCAGGAGGAAACCATACTATTCCGGTATTTGTACAGCTAAAAAAGAATATTACTAAAATGCCGATTGTTATTTTTTTCATTTTATGGAATTTAAATAACTTTATAAAATATCATTTTTTCCAAATTTCTCCCGGTCCACCATATCCAAAAATTTTAAAACTAACTCCTTCGCCGGGATATAAATAATCTGCGATTTTTTCAAACCTTTGATTTCTAAAATCAAATATATCAATTAAACCATTTTTATTTTTTACAAGATCTACTTTTCCGTTTCCTAAATATTTTATTGTTAAGGTTCCAAATACAGCACCTAAATTTTGATTTCTAGCAGGTCTGTGAAGTGCCTTTTTGTTAGTATCTAAAACAAAGAAATTAACCATCAATTCTTTTTTATTTTTAAAATCAGCATTTGAAAGTTTACTGGATTTAAA
>JALSPZ010000192.1 GCA_026985675.1 Flavobacteriales bacterium | reverse complement strand
CAAAACGATACACCAAACGTGCTGGTGATTGTGCTTTGGAATTTTTATGTTCAAAATCAGGTAAAATCATCAGTTTTCCTTCCGGATAATGATAATCGAATAAAGCGGCTTGTTGCGGATCTTGCCACAAATATTCCTGTGCTCCGATTTCTTGTAATGCACTTTGTAAAGCAGCTTGTTCCGAAATGGCAGGTTGAACACTCATATCGGCAATTAAGAAAAAGTCTCCTGACACCGATTTTACTTGATTGTTTCGGGCATGTACATAAATATCACCGAATTTCACAGGAACACCTTTGTATTTTTCTTGAAATTTCAAATGCCGGAATCCCAATTGATCCGTAAAACTCTTAACTTGTTCAAAACTAGTCTCAGCGTTGGTTTGATAGAACTGAGTTAAAAAGTTTGCTGCTTGTGAAACAGAAACTTTTTGGTCTGTTATTTCCTTTAGCTTAGGAAATACTTGTTGTCCTCTTGAATTAAAGTTTAATCCAAACAACAACAAAGCAACGATTAATAATTTGTAATTTGTTGTACGCATATAATAAATTTTTGTTTGCTCCAAAAATAGAAATTATACATCTACTTTAAAAATACTTTATTAATTTTAAACATTATTCAATAAAACACAATAATCATTGCAAAATCATTAAAAAACACTTTTTTTAAAAACTATTTTAAAAAAATTATTAAAATTCCTGTTAAAAAATTAATTGGCTAAAAGCAATTTCATATAATCAAAATGCAATAAAACAGGTTATTTGATGACAAATCGACAATAATCCAAGTAAAAAAATAAATTTTATTTATAAATTCCCTTTTTATTTAAAGAAGAATGATAAGCACTTGCATTGGAATTGTGTTCTTTTAGATTCTTACTGAAAATATGATAACCGGGATTTTTTGAATCGGCTACAAAAAAATAATAATCGTGATTCTCAGGATGTAAAACTGCTTCAATGGATTGAATATCCGGCATACAAATAGGTCCCGGTGGCAAACCCTTATATTTGTATGTATTATATGGAGAGTCCACTTCTTTATGTTTGTTCAAAACTCTTCTGATAATCAAATCTTTACCATATTTTTGTTGATAAGCATAAACCACCGTAGGGTCAGCTTGCAAAAGCCAATTATTTTTTAATCGATTTAAATAAACACCAGCTATTTTGGGCAATTCATCTTTTTTTGTGCTTTCTTTTTGAATAATCGAAGCTAAAATACCCACTTCAATGGGAGACAATCCTATGGTTTTTGCTTCCTCCTTTCTTTTTTCATTCCAAAACTTTTGATATTCTTTCCACATCTTATCTCTAAACTTTTCGGCTGATGTATTATAATAAAAACGATAAGTATTGGGCAAATACATCAATAAAACCGTATTTGTATCAAAGCCGGTTTTCCTTAAAAATTCTTTATCCGTCATTATTTTTAATAAATTTGCGGAATCTGAAGAAATTTGCTTTGAAACAGCTCCCGCCAATTCTTCCAACGAATTTTGGTTGTTAAAAGTTAGATTGATTTCCACTTGTTTACCTATTCTCAAAAGGTTGATCAAAGTATTATTATTCCAATGATTTTTTATTTCGTATCTTCCGGGCTTTACTTTTGAGAATCTTTTGATTTTACTAGCCCAAACAAAAGTGTTTTTGTTTTGCAGAAAAGGCGTTAGAATCTGTGTTAAAGATTGAAAATCTGTGCTGTCCGGAATATCTATATAAACTTTATCTTTATCAAGCTTTACATTCGGAGCGTAAAAAATCATATTCAGACTGAAAAATCCGGAAAAAATCAAAAAAAGTATGATGAGTAAAAATGCAAGTTTTCTTTTCATAAATTTTAAAATAAATAATTCCAAAAATAAAAAATTATTTATTAATCAATTGATAAAAAAGTACATCATCGAAATCCTTGCCGTTGAAGTTCCAATCTTTTTTGCATCCGGTTTTTTCAAAACCCAAACTTTCAAATAAAGATATACTTATCAAATTATCTTTTGAAATATTGGCATATAATTGGTGCAAATGCAAAATATTAAAACCGTAATTTATCAATTCCTTCAAAGCTTCTTTTCCAAAACCTTGTTTACGGTTATTTGTATTTTTGATAATAATTCCCACCCCGGCACGTTTGTTTTTAGGATCAAAATCGAATAAGTCAATCAGTCCCAAAAGCTCGTTTGTGTCTGTTTTTTCAATAGCAAATCGAAATTGACCGGCTTCATATATATCTTTATCGGCTTCTTGTATATACTTCATCAAAAGATAACGACTCATCGGCTGGTGTTGATTGCCCAAATACCACAAATCTGAATCGTTTTCCAATTCGTATAGGAATTCCAAATCCGTCGGCTCCAAAGCTCTTATTTTAATTCTCTTTTGCATTGATTTTTTTTAATAATTCAAAAATACACTATATTTTTTTTTTATTTATGAAAAACTAAAAAATACTCAAAGCGTTAATTTTTAGTTAAACACTTAATATATAGAAAATTTTGGAATAATTTTGGTATAAACTTCAATAATTGTTTTGAACAATTAACCTTTTATAATATTTATTAAAAATTTAGAAAAATGAAAAAGATATTTGCTTATGTATTTATTGGGGTTGTCAGTAGTTTGGCTACATTGATTATTTACACACAACTGACAGACCAAACCAAAAAAAAACCTACTGACATAATGACCGCTCAAAAAAAAGATGACAGTATTGAACAATTTATAAAAAATGTAAATTATACCGGACACCCGGCTGATTATAGCAAATTACCTGATTTTAAAGCAATTGTAAAAAAAACCAAAAATACAGTCGTACACGTTAGAAATACCCGATATGTTCAACAATATCAACCTTATTATTTTGGTTACAGACCCGGTCCAGTCTATAAACAAGAAGGAACCGGTTCGGGAGTAATTATATCACCCGACGGTTTTATCGTAACCAATAATCACGTGATTAAAGATGCCAGCGAAATAGAAGTTACACTGGACAACAATAAAACTTATAAAGCCAAACTTATCGGAACGGATGTAAATAACGATATCGCCATATTGAAAATTGAAGCGGATAATTTACCTTTTATGATTTTCGGAGATTCCGATAAGGTGGAACTCGGCGAATGGGTTTTGGCTATTGGCAATCCATATAATTTAGGCACAACTGTTACTGCCGGAATTGTAAGTGCCAAAGGAAGAGATTTAAAAGGCAATAATAAAATAGAAAATTTCATTCAAACCGATGCCGTAGTAAATCCCGGAAATAGTGGTGGAGCATTAGTGGACGAAAACGGACAACTGATCGGTATCAATACTATGATATTTTCTATGAATGGTTCTTATATCGGATATTCTTTTGCCATACCGTCGAATATCGTAAAAAAAATTATTAACGATATCTTGGAGTTCGGAAGTATCAAGAAAGGAGTTTTAGGAATTAAAGCTGTTGAGCTCAATGACGAATTAGCAAAAAAACTTGGTACGGAAACTTCCAAAGGTGTTTATGTTTATGAAATTGAAAAGGATTCGGGTGCCGATAAATCTGATATGGAAATCGGAGATATTATTATCAAAATTGATGATGTGGATATTTCCGGTATGTCCGATTTGTTAGGATATCTCAAAACCAAACGTCCGGGAGACAAAATAGAAATTGTAGTGTTGAGAAACGGTCATAAAAAAATATTTGATGTGGTTTTAAGTCAAAATAATGCTGCTTACATCAAATCTATGGGGTTATCAGTAAAAAATATCGACAGAAAAACATTAAAACAATATGGAGTAAATCACGGTGTATTTATTGATCGTGTCAATAACAATTTATTATATCAAAACGGAATCAGAGCGGGCTATCTCATTACCAAAATAAACGATGTGGAAATCCATAACGTAGATGATCTGACAGATATTCTAACGACACTCAACAGAAAACAATACACTATGGAAGTGGTTAGTCCAAATGGTAGAGTTGAGAAATATATTTTTAGATAAAACTATTATTACATACATAAATCATAAAAAACATCGCTACTCGTAGCGATGTTTTTTATTATTCACACTTATGTTTTAACTTTTATTATTATTTTTGTTTTTTTAACATTTAATTTGACCATATGAAAAACAACCCACTGTATATTATTCTTACATTAATTACTTTTATTGCAGGTTTCATTTTTTTACATTCCGCTTATTTTGCTTCGTCAGAAAATCCATATGCACAAGAAATAGTATTGATTGTATTGGGAACTATTGCTACAATTTTAATTACAGCCGCTTTACTCAATAAACAAAGTGAATTGGAATTGGAAAAAGAACATCGCCTTAAAGTTTTTGAACTCAAATCCAATTTATATTTGGAATTGATAGACTTTATTGAAAAAATTGTTAATAAACATAAGATTACAGATGAAGAGTTGATATATATAGAATTTCTCACGCATAAAATTTCTATTATTGCCCATCCGAATGTTTTAAAAGAATATTCCAATTTTATTGATATACTAAAAAAAGTTACATCCGATAAAACCATTAGTACGAAAGAATCGGATGAATTATCTTTGCAGTTAGCCAAACTATCGGTAAAAATTAGAGAAGATTTGTTAAACAATAATAATGACGAAGAAGAAATTGAAAAAATAATCATTAAAAATGTCAATAAATTTTAATTAAAATGGATAAAAAAGAAAAATTTATTCAAGCAATCGAGCAAGGATATACTTTTAAACACGACTCCTTTCCTATCGGTGGGGCGATGTTAGACGGAGAACCCATTAAAAATCTCCTGATAAAAGTGCCTTTGGAAACATTAAATCGACACGGATTAATTGCCGGTGCCACGGGAACGGGGAAAACAAAATCTCTACAAGTAATGGCCGAACAATTATCGGAAAAAGGTATTCCTGTTTTGCTTATGGACCTTAAAGGAGATTTGAGCGGATTGGCAAAGCCAAGCCCGGGACATCCGAAAATTGACGAACGTATGAATGCTATCGGTTTGGAATTTACACCCAAAGGTTTTCCTGTGGAGATGCTTTCACTAACCGGAAAAGAAGGAATTCAACTTAGGGCAACCGTATCGGAATTCGGACCTATATTATTATCACGTATTTTGGATTTGAATGATACCCAAGGCGGAATTGTAGCCGTATTGTTCAAATATGCCGATGATAAAAAATTACCTTTAATCGATTTGAAAGATTTTAAAGAACTCATCAAATGGGCAACAGGAGAAGGTAAAACAGAATTTCAAGCGGAATACGGACGATTATCCACGGCTTCCACCGGTTCCATATTGAGAAAAATCGTGGAATTGGAGCAACAAGGAGCAGATATTTTCTTTGGTGAACCTTCTTTTGATATAGAAGATTTGATGCGTATTGACGAAGACGGACGGGGAATAATAAATATCATCCGTTTGACCGATATTCAAGACAAACCCAAACTTTTTTCAACTTTTATGTTACAACTATTGGCTGAAATTTACGCCAAAATGCCCGAACAAGGAGATGCCGACCGTCCCGAATTGGTTTTCTTTATCGATGAAGCGCATTTAATTTTCAAAAATGCTTCCAAAGCACTATTGGAACAAATAGAATCCATTATCAAATTGATACGCTCCAAAGGTGTAGGGATTTATTTTGTAACCCAAAACCCAAGAGATATTCCCGATGAAGTCTTGGCGCAATTGGGGATGAAAATTCAACACGCCTTGCGTGCTTTTACTGCAAAAGATCGTAAAGCTATTAAATTGGCTGCACAAAATTTTCCCGAATCGGAATATTATGATACAGAAGAAGTGTTGACATCTCTTGGAATCGGTGAGGCATTGGTAACAGTCTTGGGAAGGAAAGGACGTCCTACTCCCCTAGCCGCTACGCTTATGCGTGCGCCTATGAGCCGTATGGATATTTTGACTGATGACGAATTGAATGAACTTTTGAAAAAATCCAAACTTCGTAAAAAATATGAAAAGGTTTTGGATAGAGAATCGGCATACGAAATTTTGAAAGAAAAAATTGAGAAAGCAGAAGAAGAAAAGGAAGTAGCAAAAGAAAAACGTCAGGAAAAAAAGAAAAAAGAAGAACCCGGATTTGTAGAAAAAGCGCTTAAAAGCTCTGTTGGAAAGATGATTATTCGTGAAGTAACCCGTTCTTTATTGGGCGTTTTGGGCTTGCGAAGGACTTATAGAAGAAGAAGGTAATTATGAATTATGAATTGTGAATTATGGATGGTGAATTTTACTTTATTTAATAGTTATTAATATTTAAACAATAATTGTTGTTAAAATAAATTTAAAGTGTTTGCAAATAATTTTATTTCACGTATTTTTATCATTATAAAATTTTCACTAAATCAAATTAACACACAAAATACTATGAAAAAAATTTTTATATTTTTATTAATCCTAACGATTGGTGCTTGTAGCAAAAAAGAAGATAAATTTGTTATTGCCAATAAACAAGTTGGAAAAATAACGGATAGCACACGAGTAAAAGATTTGAAAACATTATTCAAAAATGACTCTATTGTTAAAAAAACAGAAGGAGAAGGAGCTTTTGAACCCTATGATGAATATTTGATTTATGATAAAAAACAGAATAAAGAGATTTTGACCGTCATTCCCGTTAAAGCAGGAGATGAAAATTCCAAAATCAGACAAGTGGAGATTTTGGACGAAAGATTTCATACTGGAAAAGGTTTAAATCTGCTGTCAAATTTCGGTGAACTGAAAAAAACTCATAAAATCGGTAAAATTGAAAAATCTTTTAAGTATATCGTAGTGTTTATCGATGATATCAATGCAACGGTTGATATCAATAAAAGTGAATTGCCGCTCAATGCACAAAACAACAGAAGTATAAAAATAGACGAAACCATTATACCCGACAAGGCGGGTTTTAAACATTTTGTTGTTTTTATCAATGAATAATTTATAATGAGGGCTTTTTTAGATTTACTTGCACAGGAAATTTTACAGGAACAATCGCCAAAGGATTTTACAATTATTCTGCCTAATAAACGTGCTGGTATATTTTTGTCCAAAGCATTGGTGAATATTGCCGGTAAACCTATTATCAGTCCGGATATTATTGATATCAACGAGTTTATCAATCGCTTGTCGCCTTGGGAAAATATTGAAGGACTTGAACTGATTTTTGAATTTTATCAAACCTACAAAGCTTTTTATTCGGAGCAAAAAAACTTTGAAGTCAAGAGTTTTGACGAATTTATCAAATGGGGTCCTATTATTTTACGTGATTTTGACGAAATTGATAAGTTTTTGCTCAATCCCGTCAGTGTTTTTAATTATTTATCGGAAGCCAAAGCCTTGGAACAATGGAATTTGGAAAACAGCACTTCCGAATTTATCAAAGAATACAAAGCCTATTTCAGCTCGCTTGCCGGATTGCATCAAATGTTAAACAAAAATTTGGCGACTAAAAAATTGGCTTACAACGGGATGAAATACCGATACGTTGCCGATAATATTGCCGAAATTTCCAAGCAAATCCACACCCCGGTTATATTTGCCGGTTTTAACGCCTTGACAAAAGCAGAAGAGAAAATTTTTACGTATCTATTACAACATCATTCGGCTAAAATTTTTTGGGATGCAGATGAATATTATATGCGTGCCGGGTTTGAAGCAGGAAATTCTATGCGAGAGAATAAAAAAAAATTTCACGGATTTCAATGGATAGGCAAATATTTTGAACAACCCAAAAATATTGAAATTATTGAAGTATCCGGCAAAACCGCTCAAATGGAAGTTGTGGCTGAATTGCTGTATCAAAAGAACAAAACCCACCCGGATACGGATTGGACACAAACCGCTGTTGTCCTCAACGAAAACGATTTGCTTTTTCCCTTGCTCAATACCTTGCCCGAAACATTGGATGCCGTAAACCTTAGTTTGGGAATTCCGTTGAACGATTTGCCACCGACTCAAATTTTTATCCGGCTATCCCAACTGTTATCGGATTACGAACAATATGGAAAATATAAAGCCGTAAGCTTATTGGAATTTTTGCGTTCGCCGTATCTTAATCGTTTATTAAGTGCCGATGAACAAAAAGAAACCGAATTTTTGGTAGAAAAAATTTTTCAATACGGCTCCAAACTTATTCCTCGTGATTTTATTTTGCAAAACCTTAAACAAAAAGCAATTATATATAAAAGTTTTACTTCCACGTCAACAATCGATGAGACGCTCAAAAGTTTTTTGTCAATAAATGATTTTTTATCAACCAAAAAACTTAAACTCACCGATAGAATTTCGTTGATGAAATTAGAAAAAATCATTAAACAAATTATTGATTTTCAGGATAGAACACAAATCATTACCAGCTATAAAAGCTTGGTATTGATTTTTAAAAATCTTTTAAGCCACGAACAATTGTTTTTTGAAGGAGAACCCTTGCAAGGATTACAAGTTTTAGGGCTTTTGGAAACGCGTTTGTTGGATTTTGAACATTTGATTATCACTTCGATGAACGAAGGTATTTTGCCCAAAGGAAAAACACATCAAAGTTTGATACCTTTTGATATTAAAATCGAGTTGGGATTGCCTACCCACCGAAATCAAACTTCAATTATGGCTTATCATTTTTATAGGCTTTTGCAACGAGCAAAAAATATTCAACTGATTTATAATACAACTTCCAAAGGACTGAATACGGGCGAAGCCTCACGTTTTGTATTACAACTACAACAAGAATTAAAAGCATATCAACCTCAAACCCAAATAAAAGTCATCAGTTATCAATCCTCTGCCAGTTTAACTACTTCAACGGAATTTATTCCCAAAACCGATGAATTGATGAAAAAACTTTATGAGAAAGCCAAATCGGGTATTTCTCCCAGTTTTTTAGATGCTTATATTTACGATCCTTATGAATTTGTAAAAACCCGTTTGTTGGAATTGGAAGCCGAAAACGAACTTATTGAAGGAATTCCCGTTAATATTTTCGGGACGATTGTTCACGATACCTTAAAAGATTTGTATAAAAAACACGAAGGACAATTTTTAACACTTTCGGATATTAAAGAATTCAAACAAAAATACAAGGATATTGCTACGCATCATTTTAATAAGCAAACCGACTCTGCCGGACAGGATACCGGAAAAAAACATATTGCTTTGCACATTGTCAAAAAGAATGTTTCGGATATTATTCAAATGGACGAAAACTTGTTGAAAAACGGTAATCAATTACAAATAATGGAAATTGAAAAAAAATTGACTTCCGATATTCGCATTAAAAATTTGAATGTAAAAATTAAAGGTTTTGTCGATCGTATTGATAAATTAAACGGGCAATTACGCATTATAGATTATAAAACGGGCAATGTTGATAATAAGGATTTGCAATATAATCAGTATTCGGATAATTTGGATATTTTGTTGGAAGACTCCAAGAAAAGAAAGATTTTTCAGGTATTGACTTATATCTGGCTTTACAAACAATCGGGTTTTATCGCAGATGGAGAATCGACAATCGGTGGAATTATATCTACTCGTAAATATCGGCAAGGTTTATATTCTATCGGTATCGGCAAAGAAAAATATATAAATGATGAGATTCTTAATAGCTTTGAAAAAACGCTAAAAAAATTACTGGAAGAGATTTTTGATAAGGAAATAAATTTTGAACGTAAAAACTAATCACATCTGACTGTTGTAATACCTGCTATCACCGGTTACTTCCTTGTCTAACCATTCGGGTTTTTGAAAAGGTGTATCAGGATTCGGAAGCTCAATTTCCGCTAAAACCAATCCTTCTTTATCTCCCAAAAACTCATCTACCTCAAAAAACAAACCGTTTTCCAGCGGGATAATATACCTAACTTTTTCGATGATTCCGGGTTCTGCAATTTCCAGTAAATTTCGGGCTTCATCCGTATCGATTTCTTGTTCCCATTCCAAACGAGTAGTGCCGTCGGCTGAGCTTTTTCCTTTAATAGTCAAAAATGCTCTGCCATCAATAATCCTAATACGAACGGTTCTTTCCGGCACACGACTCAAATATCCTTGTATAATATGATGAAAATGGGAAGCTTCCAGTTTGTAATCATCGTTTTTGACCAGAAATTTTCTTTCGATTTCTTGCATTTTGTTTTTTATTTTTTTGAATTATTATTATAAAATATTTACGAATTTACGAATAAATAATTTTAAAATTCTACAGATTTATTCTATGTTTTTAACCGCAAAGTCGCAAAGAAC
>JALSPZ010000191.1 GCA_026985675.1 Flavobacteriales bacterium | reverse complement strand
TGTTCGCGACTGGAATATATCTCGTCAACTTTGGTGGGGACATCGTATTCCTGCTTATTATTTTGGTGAAGGCGACAACGATTTTGTAGTAGCCGAAAATATCGAAAAAGCACTGGATTTAGCCAAACAAAAATCCGGCAATCCCAATTTGACCCTATCCGATTTACATCAAGATGAAGATGCCTTGGATACTTGGTTTTCGTCTTGGCTTTGGCCGATGAGTGTTTTTGACGGCATACGCAATCCCGAAAATCCCGATTTTAAATATTATTATCCGACAAACGATTTGGTAACCGCTCCCGAAATATTGTTTTTCTGGGTGGCTCGAATGATTATGGCAGGTTATGAATTTGCCGGAGAAAAACCTTTTGAAAATGTATATCTTACGGGAATTGTGCGGGATAAACTCGGACGAAAAATGAGTAAATCTCTTGGAAATTCCCCCGACCCGATAAAAATGATGAAAGAACACGGCGCCGATGCCGTTCGTGTAGGGATGTTGCTGACTTCTCCCGCCGGAAACGACTTGCCGTTTGATATGGATTTGGTCATTCAAGGACGTAATTTTGCCAATAAGATTTGGAATGGTTTCCGCTTGGTAAAATCTTGGGAAATCGATGAGAATAAATCCCAACCCGATTATGCAAAAACCGCAATTGATTGGTTTGAAAACAAATTTAACGAAACTTTAAAAGCCATTGAAGACGATTTTTCAAAATATCGTATTTCCAATGCGTTGATGAAAATTTATAAATTGATTTGGGACGATTACAGTTCTTGGTTCTTGGAAATGATTAAACCCGCTTACGGAGAAAAAATCGATAAGCAAACTTTTGATAGCGTAATTAAAATATTGGAAAACAATCTAAAAGTTTTGCATCCGTTTATGCCATTTCTAACCGAAGAGATTTGGCAATATATCCAAGAGAGGACACCCGATGAAGCGATTATCATAGCCAAATATCCCGAAATCAAAGCTTATGATTCGCAAATGATTGCCGAAATGGAACAAATACAAGATTTGATTTCCAATATTCGTAAAATCAGAACCGAAAAACAAATATCGCCCAAAGAGTCACTTACTTTGAAACGTGTGGTTAAGGAGAAACTTTCGCCGAACTGGGATGCCGTTATTAAAAAACTTGCAAATGTTTCTGCTATTGAAAATATTGAAGCAGCAGAAGATAATGCCGCATCTTTCCGGGTAAAATTCAACGAATATTTTATTCCGTTGGACGGTTTTGTAGATGAAGAAGCCGAACGCACCAAAATGTTGGAAGAATTGAAATATTTGGAAGGTTTCTTGGCATCGGTGCGTAAAAAATTGAGCAATGAAAGATTTGTAAACAACGCCCCCGAAGCGGTAGTAGCCAAAGAACGTCAAAAAGAAGCCGATGCGATTGAAAAAATTGAATTGTTGAAAAAAAGGTTGGGTTAAAAAATAAGTCCGTGGCGTAAATTTTAATGTCTCAATTTTTCTTTATGGAAATTAATTGAACATAAATCAATTATTAAAGGAGTGTTGTTTAATAATTAAAGATAAATCTTTGCGACGCTTTGCGTTCTTTGCGGTTAATAAAATTTGATACTACTAAGATTTGGAGTTTATTCCTTGAATGTAATTTTTAAATTTTTTTTTATAAAAAACTAAAAGTTATAAAATTTATTTTAACTTGCTAAAAAATTCGATACAATGAAAAAAATATTCTTTTTAAACTTAATGATTTCAATGATTTTGTTTTCTTGTCAAAATGATAATAAGTCAACAAAATCCATAGAAAAACCGGCTAAACCGGAAGTTCAAACTCCCCGATCTTGGGTTTTAAATACCGACAAAAGTTCCATTCATTGGACCGGATTTAAAACCACAGACAAAATTCCTGTAAAAGGAGAATTCAAAAACTTTGAAATCAAAAATATCCAATCGTCCGAAAATATGCCCGATGCTATAAAAAATGCAGAAGTAAGCATCAATATTTTTTCTATTTTTTCAGGCAATGAATCTCGTGATAAAAAACTGATTGAATATCTCTTTCAGCATATGATGGAAACCAATAAAATCGATGTAAAAGTTACGGAAATCGATACTAAAAATTCGGTGGTAAAAGCAAAAATACGGATGAATAATCACGAAATGGAAGTGCCTTTGAAAATGACTGTCGATGAGCAAAAAGGACAATTATCCTTGGATGGAAAAATAGATTTGGTAAAAGATTTTGATGCTGCTAAGCCACTATCTTTTTTAAATACAGCTTGTTTTGATTTGCACAAGGGAAAAGATGGAATTAGCAAAACTTGGCCTGATGTAGCAATTAAAGCCGTATTAAAATTTGAAAAAAAATAAATTAATGCAGAAACACATTCATTTCATAGCTATAGGTGGTGCTGCTATGCATAATTTGGCTATTGCCTTATATAAAAAAGGGTATAAGGTAACCGGAAGTGATGATACTATTTTTGATCCTTCCAAATCAAGATTGGAAAAATACGGGTTGTTGCCTGAAAAATTCGGTTGGTTTCCAGAAAAAATTTCATCCGATATCGACGCTATCATTTTGGGAATGCATGCCAAACCCGATAATCCAGAACTGAAAAAAGCACAAGCACTCGGTTTACCGATTTATTCCTATCCCGAATATATCTACGAACAAACCAAAAATATGAACCGTGTCGTCATTGCAGGTTCGCACGGAAAAACTACTATTACTTCTATGGTGCTTCACGTTTTGGACAAGACGGGAAAAGAAGTAAACTATATGGTTGGCTCACAACTCAAAGGTTTTGAAGTTATGGTAAAGTTGAATGATGATTTGGATGCTGTAATTTTGGAGGGAGACGAATATTTATCATCGCCCTTGGATAGTCGTCCAAAATTCTTGTGGTATCATCCGCATACAACGCTTATCAGTGGAATTGCTTGGGATCATAAAAACAAATTTTCAACCGAAGAAATCTATATCGACCAATTTAGAGATTATCTTAAAGTGGTAGAAAAAAACGGAAATATCATTTATAACGAAGAAGACGACAAAGTCAAACAAATTGTAGAAGAATTCAAAGGACAAGTAAACAAAATACCATATAAAACACCTGCTTATAGAAACGATGGAATGCAATATTTTTTGTTAAAAAATAATCGAGAAATTCCTTTAAAAATTATAGGACGTCATAATATTCAAAATTTGGAAGGGGCTAGAAAAATTTGTAATATTTTGGGTGTTTCCAATGATGATTTTTACCAAGCCATACAAAGTTTTGAAGGGGCACAAAGACGATTGGAAATTATCTATAATGACGGCGAAACTTATGTTTTTAAAGATTTTGCCCATGCACCGTCCAAAGCACAAGCAAGTGTAAATGCCGTCAAAGAAAGTTTTCCCGACAAAGAAGTTATTGCACTGTTGGAGTTGCATACGTATAGCAGTCTGGACAGCGAATTTTTGCCGCAATACAAAGGGAAATTACAAAAAGCCGATAAAGCGATCGTATTTTATTCGCCAAATGCCGTAAAAATCAAAGGACTCAAAAATATAGATGCCGATACCATTAAAAAGCAATTTGATCGTGAGGATTTAATCGTATATACCGAGCCGGAAAAATTACATAAAGATTTGTTCGCTATGGATTTAAAAGGAAAAGTTCTGCTGATGATGAGTTCGGGAAATTACGGTGGCTTGGATGAAAATGATTTAATAGAAAAAATAAAAAAAATCTAATGAAAAAACTCCCGATCACGCAATGGTCAATAGATGATCGTCCGCGTGAAAAACTTTTGAAAAAAGGAGTGGACGCATTAAGTAATGCTGAACTTATTGCCATATTAATCGGTTCGGGGAATAGGGATGAATCGGCGGTGGAGCTTGCCAAACGCATACTTTCCGAAGCTAATAATAATTTGAATGAATTGGGAAAATACACCATTAAAAATTTGATGAAATTCAAAGGTATCGGGCAAGCCAAAGCTATAAGTATAATTGCGGCATTGGAATTGGGTCGGCGTAGAAATTTGTCAGGCGCGCTGCAACGTCCCGAGATACTTTCTTCCAAAGATGCTTTTGAATTGTTACATCCCAAATTAGCCGATAAAAATATCGAAGAATTTTGGGTCATCATTCTACGAAAAAACAAAGTTTTGGGAATGGAACGTATCAGCAGTGGCGGTTTGGATGCTTCAATGGTTGATATTCGTTTGTTGATAAAAACTTTGCTTGATAAAGAAGCTACTGCATTTATTGTAGCGCATAATCATCCTTCGGGAAACAAAAATCCCAGTAAGAGTGATATCAACTTAACTTCAAAAATTAAAGAAGCAAGCCAAATAATGAACTTGCAGCTTTTGGATCACTTGATACTTGCCAAAGACGACTATTTTAGTTTTGCAGATGAAAGAATTTTATAAAAAAAGGGATAGCTTTGCTTTGAAAGATATCCCTTTTAAAAATAATTTATGGAATCTAACCTAAATAAGATTTCAAAATTTTACTTCTGGAAGTATGTTTTAATCTTCTAATGGCTTTTTCTTTAATTTGACGAACACGTTCGCGCGTTAGATCAAAAGTTTCTCCTATTTCTTCCAGTGTCATCATATGATTGCCGTTAAGCCCGAAATATAATTTGATAACGTCGGCTTCTCTCGGTGTTAGGGTATTCAATGCTCTTTCAATTTCAGTTCTTAATGACTCCAACATCAAATCTTTATCAGGACTGGGAGATTCTCCCGAACGTAAAACATCATATAAATTGGATTCTTCTCCTTCTACAAGCGGAGCATCCATTGAAATATGTCTTCCGGCATTTTTCAAAGAAATCTTAACATCGTTAATGGACATATCCAATGCTTCGGCTAATTCTTCCGGAGATGGAGGACGCTCGTTTTCTTGCTCCAATTTGGCATACATTTTATTGATTTTGTTGATAGACCCGATTTTGTTCAAAGGCAAACGAACAATACGGGACTGTTCGGCCAATGCTTGTAATATAGATTGACGAATCCACCAAACGGCATAAGAAATAAATTTAAAACCTCGGGTCTCATCAAAACGTTTGGCTGCTTTTATTAAACCCAAATTTCCTTCATTAATCAAATCCGGCAATGTAAGCCCTTGATTTTGATATTGTTTAGCAACGGAAACCACAAAACGCAAATTGGCTTTTACCAACTTTTCCAAAGCTTTTTTATCACCTGCTTTGATACGTTGTGCCAATTCCACTTCCTCGTCGGCGGTAATTAAATCAACTTTTCCTATTTCTTGTAAATATTTATCTAAGGATGCGGTTTCCCTGTTGGTTACCTGCTTGGTAATTTTAAGTTGTCTCATAAAAAAATGTTTTAATAACTGATATTCGTCATTTAGTATTACGCAGGAAAAACAAAAAAGTTACAATTTAATCCTGATTTTTTAATATATAAAATTAATGCTTTGATAATTAAATTATTACCAACTGCCGGTAGCGCCTCCACCGCCAAATCCTCCACCACCGAACCCACCGGAAAATCCTCCGCCAAAGCTTCCTCCGCCGAATGATCCACCTCCCCAACTACTTCTACCACCACTGGAAAAAATGATAGGTCCGCCACCGGAGCTATGCCATCCGCCACCGGAATTTTTATTGGCGCTTGATAGTAAAATTATTATGATTATAATGAAAAGTATAATAATCCAAAGCGGAATACCTTCATCTTTATTATTGGATTTGATATTTTTATATTCACCTTTAAGTGCTAGAATAATTGCATCAACTCCTGCATTTAAACCCCCATAATAATTTCCTTGTCTAAAATACGGAATGATTTTTTCTTCAATTATTCTTCGGGATAAAGCATCCGTCAGACGATGTTCTACGCCGTAACCTGTTCTTATGGTAATTTTTCTATCATCTTTTGATACCAAAAGAAACACACCGTTGTCATTTTCTTTTCCTCCGATACCCCATTTATGCGCCCATTCGGTTGCATATAACGAAATATCATCGTTTACTTTATTTACAGTAGCAATTACGATTTGTGTAGAAGTGGAATCAAAATATTTTTTTAATTTTTGTTCGAGTAATTTACGTTCTTGCTCTTGTAACAAACCGGCATAATCATAAACCGAATGTTGTTCTTGAATACTTTTCGAGGGAACTGCGGGTAAACCGTCTTTATCAACTTTTAAATTAAGATAACTTTCTTGGGCAATGCCGGATAAGGTAAAGCCAAATAATAAAATAAATATGTAAAGAAATTTTCTTTTCAAAGTTGCATAATTAATAGTTTTTGGAAATTTCATCCGATAATTCATTGATGTCGTCGGATTGATAGGGAAAATATTTTTTCAGTTTCATCCCGACTTCTTCAATTCCTTCCACCAATCCTTTGGCATAATTTCGGGTTTTGAATTGCCGGATAACTTTTTCTTTGATACTTTCCCAAAAATCATTAGGAACGACATTGTTAATACCTTCATCGCCTATTATGGAAAATATTTTATTATCCGTATCAACATAAAACAATACACCGTTTTTTTGAGCGGTATGTTGCATACCGAGTTCAAAAAACACTTCGAGTGCGCGTTCTTGACCTATTTTTTCGGCATTTTTTTCGAGATGCACACGTATTTCACCCGAAGTATTTTTTTCGGCTTTTTTTATTGCCTGAACGATTTGTTTTTCTTCTATTGGCGATAGAAATTCTTCCGGTGTCATTTAAAATTTTACTTTTGGAGCTTTTTCGGCGCCTTTTTCACTCTCAAAACGTGCCATTTGATTGAATCCGAATAGTCCGGCTAAAAGGTTTCCGGGGAATTTTCTAATATATTTATTGTAATGAGTTACTGCGTCATTATAGCGGTCACGTTCTACTTTAATACGATTTTCCGTTCCTTCCAACTGACTTTGTAATTCCAAAAAGTGTTTGTCTGCTTTAAGTTCGGGATATTTTTCTACCGTTACCAACAATCTGCTCAAAGCACCACCCAAGCCTTGTTGTGCTTGTTGAAATTTGGCTAATTGTTCGGGTGTGATATTGGCTGGATCTATTTTCATTTGTGTTGCGGTAGCTCTTGCTTTAATTACGGCTTCCAGAGTTTCTTTTTCGTGTTTGGCATAACCTTTCACGGTTTCTACCAAATTGGGGATAAGGTCAGCTCGTCTTTGATATGCACTTTCTACTTTTGACCAAGCATTTTTGGCATTTTCTTGATAATCGATAGCCGTATTGTAAAAACCTACAAAAAATTTGTAAGCAAAAAACCCAATAAACAGGATAACTCCTAAAATTCCTAATATTTTTTTCATAATGAATTGTTTTATAATTGATTTTTAATTTCCAAAAGTTCTTTTTTTATATTTTCCAAACGTTCAATAATACTGATATTTTTATTGATTTTTTGACGTTTTTGTCGTAACTTTTTTTTGGCTCCTTCCAAAGTATGACCGTTTTCTTTGACCAAATGATAGATAGACTTGATATTTTCTACATCCTTTTTGGTGTATAAACGTTCTCCTTTTCCGTTTTTTTTGGGTTTTATTAAAAATGAAAATTCTTTTTCCCAATAACGCAAAAGCGAAGCATTGACATCGAAAGCCTGTGCCAGTTCATTTATACGATAATATATTTTATCCGGTAAATTGATTTCCATTTGATAATTTAACGATGTTTGTCAAGCTTTGTTACAAATATACAATAAAATATTTATTCATTATTCTGGATTGATAAACATATGTTTTCAGTTGATAAACAGAGAAATTTTGCTATTTTTTAAACAATTGATATAAATTGGTTCCGGTCTCAATTTCTTTAATGGTATTCAAGTCAAAATATAATCTGGCGGGAAATTTGCCTTTAAGTATCCAATTCTTATCAATGGCATGAATATAACTTCCTTCACGTAAGGCAACTACGGGAATATCATTGAAATGTAAATATTCTTTTAAACGGATATCACGGGTTTCTCCCATATGTTGCAATAAATCGGGTTTCGGATCTAAATAATGCGGATTGATATTAAAAGGAAAAATTCCCAATGTTTGATAAGAAGGCACTTCCACGATAGGCATATCATTAGTGGTTTTCATATTTTGTCCGGTGATATTGGATCCGGCACTGGTTCCCAAATATGGCGTTCCCGATAGGATTTTTTTTCGTATAACTTTCCACAAATCCTTTTCATAAATTGTTTTTACCAGTACAAAAGTATTTCCGCCTCCAGTAAAAATACCTTGGGCGTTTTCTATGGCTTTTTTAACATCTCCATATTCATGTATTCCTTTAACTTTTATACCAATCGATTGAAAAAATTGGCGAGCGGTTTCGGTACATTCATCATAAGTCATTCCCGACGGACGTGCATACGGAATAAATAAAAGTGTTTCAATTTCTTTAAAATGTTCGGACAATTCCTCTTTTAGATATTCCAAATATTTTCCACCATAAATGGTTGACGTGCTGGCGATTATAGTTTTTAATTGCATATTTGAATTTTTTTGAAACAGTTATTGTATCTTTTCCAAAATCAGTTTTTTTGCCTGTTCAATTGCTTTGGATAATCCATTTGGATTTTTACCACCGGCAGTTGCAAAAAAAGCTTGACCTCCGCCACCACCTTGAATTTCTTTGGCTATCTCGCGGATAATTTGTCCAGCATTTAAATCAAATTTATCCGTTAAATTTTTTGAAATATAAATACTTAAAACAGCTTTTTCTCCTTTTTTGGTTCCGACAACCGCTACGATATTATCCAATTCTTTTCCAAAGGAAAATAATAAATTTTTGATGACATCGGGTTCCAAATTCAAAATTTTTCCCAGAAATTTAAGTTTTCCCAAATCTTCAAATTCATTTTTCAGCTGTGCTTGAACAAATCGGGCTTTTTCTTTTTGCAATTTTTCAATTTCTTTTTTGAATTGAATATTTTCGGATTGTAAATTTTCAACAACTTTTATAGGTTCTGCGGGATTTTTTAAGAGTTTTTTAATAGCGGTAAGCTCTTCATCTTGTTTTTTGTAATAATCTTTTACGGCATCACCGGTAATAGCTTCTATTCTACGAATTCCCGAAGCAATGGCACTTTCACTTAATATTTTGAATTGCCAAATATCTCCGGTATTTTGCACGTGTGTTCCTCCGCAAAGCTCCGTATGATTGCCAAATTTTATGGTTCTTACCGTATCTCCGTATTTTTCACCGAAAAGTGCCATTGCACCTTCTTTTAATGCTTCACTTATTGGGATGTTTCTTTTTTCTACTAAAGTCAATTTTTCATTAATCCTTTCATTGACAAAATTTTCCACTTTTTTGATTTCTTCGTCCGTCATTTTTCCGAAATGAGAAAAATCAAAACGTAAATGTGTAGGTGCCACCAAAGAACCTTTTTGTTCTACGTGTGTTCCAAGTATTGTTCGCAAAGCTTGATGCAGCAAATGTGTTGCCGAATGATTTGCAGCTGTTTTTTTGCGTGCTTCTTCATCTACAACAGCAGTAAAATCGGCTTGTGGGTTTTTAGGTAAGTTTTTGGTTATATGAACTATTAGATTATTTTCTTTTTTGGTATCCAAGATATGAATAACCTCTCCTCCCGGTCCTTCGAGATAACCTCTATCGCCAACTTGTCCACCGCTTTCGGGATAAAATGGGGTAAGATTGAAAACCAATTGATACAAATCGCCGTCTTTTTTTGATTTTATTTTGCGGTATTTTGTGATTTTTACAGGAGTTTTTAAAACATCATATCCGACAAATTCTTCTTCGTCATCCGAACGCAATTCAACCCAATCATCCGTAACAATTTCAGCAGCGGATTTGGAACGTTGCTTTTGTTTTTGCATTTCAACATCAAATTCTTTTTCATCAAATTCAAATCCTTTTTCTCTTAATATCAAAGCGGTTAAGTCTTTGGGGAAACCAAATGTATCGTAGAGTTCAAAAACTTTGGCTCCAGGAATTTTTTTATCTTTAGCGGTTTCCATCATTCTGTTGAGCAAAATCAGTCCCTGCTCCAAGGTTTTTAGAAAAGAATTTTCTTCTTCCTTTATAACGTTTTGAATCAAATTTTCCTGTTTTTTGATTTCAGGGAAAACCACTCCCATATTTTCAGACAAAATAGGGACCAATCGATAGATAAAAGCTTCTTTTAAATCCAAAAAAGTAAAGCCGTAGCGAATGGCTCTACGCAAAATCCTGCGAATAACATATCCTGCGCCGGTATTGGAAGGCAATTGTCCGTCTGCTATTGAAAAAGCAACAGCACGCACATGGTCGGCAAT
>JALSPZ010000190.1 GCA_026985675.1 Flavobacteriales bacterium | reverse complement strand
TCGGGCAAGTCGATTTCCGCTCTCGTAATATGCAAAAGCGACTCGGGTTTATCTTTTGCCATTTCGGCTGCTTCTTCCGAATTCATTACATCATAAGGCAAGCTTGATACATTTTTTGCAATTTTTTTGGGAGGTCTCACTCCTTTAAAAGGTCTGATAATCGCCATAGTTTTTAATATTTTTTCTATTATTTATTTACTTTAAAAGTCGTAATTCCTTTATCAAAGAAATCTATAATTTGCTTAACAGCCGCTACGCCTGCATTGATATTGGCTTCGGCGGTTTGTGCACCCATTTTTTTCGGGGTAAAAAACACACGTTCACCGAATTTTTGTTCAAAAATATCCTTTTTATCCGGGGCAATATCCGAAATGTATTTGAAATCGGGGCGTTCTTCCATCAATTGCAAAAGTCCGTCTTCGTCAATTACTTCTTTTCGTGCGGTATTAATCAACACGGCATTTTCCGGCATTTGTTTCAATAAATCGTAATTGATACTTTTGATGGTATGCGGATTGGCAGGAATATGTAAGGAAACATATTGACAAGTTTTGTATAAATCGTCGCGTTCTTCAATATCTTTTATTCCATCCCTTTCCACTATTTCCGATGATACGAAAGGGTCGTGGGCATAGACATCCATCTTGAAACCTTTGGCAACACGTGCTACATTTTTTCCTACGTTTCCATAGGCGTGTATTCCCAATTTTTTACCTTTTAGCTCGGTTCCGGCAGTTCCGTTAAATTTGTTTCTAGCCATATAGACCAACATTCCGAAAACCAATTCGGCTACGGCATTGGAATTTTGTCCGGGTGTATTCATCACGACAATTTTTTTGTCGGTTGCCGCTTGCAAATCAATATTGTCATAACCGGCTCCGGCTCTAGCTATAATTTTCAGATGGGGAGCAACTTCCATAATTTCTTTTCCGATTTTATCACTTCTGACAATCAAAGCGTCTGCATTGGCAACGGCATCTTTCAATTCATCTACGGAATTGTATTTTTCCAATAATTCCAATTGATAGCCCTTGTCTTTTGCCATATTTTTCATTTGTCGGATAGCTTCCGATGCAAAAGGTTTTACAGTAGCAACCAGTATTTTTTTCATTCGTTATCTTATTTATTTATTAAAGTTTTTTTTCAAAATCTTGCATAGTTTTAACCAAAACTTCCACACTTTCTTTGGGCAAAGCATTGTAAGTAGAAGCTCTGAAACCACCTACGGAACGATGTCCTTTGATGCCTATAATTCCGCGTTCGGCGGCAAAATCCAAAAAGGCTTGTTCTTTGTCTTTATACTCGTCATTCATCACAAAAGTTATATTCATCAATGAACGGTCTTCTTCATTTTTTACAGCAGGCGTAAACAATTTGTTTCTATCAATCTCATCGTATAAGATTTTTGCTTTTTCGACATTTCGTTTTTGTGCGGCTTCCACTCCACCGTTTTCTTTTAACCATTTAAGGGTTTGAAGGGCTGAAAATACGGCAATCACGGGAGGAGTATTGAACATAGAACCTTTATCGATATGCGTTTGGTAGTTGAGCATCGTAGGGATATGTCTGTTAACTTTTCCCAAAATATCATTTTTTATCACGACAAAAGTTGCTCCGGCAGGACCGAGATTTTTTTGTGCGCCCCCGTAAATCAAAGCGTATTTTGACACATCCACCGGACGACTGAAAATATCCGATGACATATCCGCCACCAACGGAACGGGCGAATCCATATCGTGTTTTATTTCCGTTCCGGCAATGGTATTATTGGTCGTGATATGGAAATAATCGGCATCCGTCGGGATTTCAAAATTTTTGGGAATATAACTATATCCTTTGTCTTTTGAACTTGCCACCACATCAACCGTTCCAAATCCTTTGGCTTCTTTGATTGCCTTGGACGACCAAGCGCCGGTATCCAAATAAGCCGCTTTTGTGTTGAGCAAATTGAACGGAATCATAGCAAATTGTGTAGAAGCACCGCCTTGCAAAAACAAAACGGAATAATTGTCGGGGATATTCAACAATTCTTTGAATAATTCTTGTGCTTGTTGCATTACTTCTACAAACTCTTTGCTTCGGTGTGAAACTTCCAAAACGGATAAACCCGTATCGGCAAAATTTCGGATACCTTCGATGGTTTTTTCGATGGTGTATTGCGGCAGAATACTGGGACCTGCATAAAAATTGTGTTTTTTCATTTCCGGAATTTGTTTTTTTTATTTTACTGTAAATTTAAAGCTCAAAAATAAAGAATAAATGATATAAATCATATATAATTAAAATTTTTGTTGAATTTGTAGTGCAATAATATGTCAATAAACCGGACAAGATTATACTTAAACAAATAAAATGTTTATAAAAAAACACTCAAAAAAATTTTCATTATATTTGGTTAATAAATAAACGCTTATGGACTTGCAACTAACAAAATTGGCATTGATTGAAATGATTTTAAAAACTAATTTTATATGAGATATTTATTTATTCTTTTCGTAATTATAACAAG
>JALSPZ010000189.1 GCA_026985675.1 Flavobacteriales bacterium | reverse complement strand
TTTTATACAGGAGACCCCGAATTTTTAAAAACCAAAGTATTGGGTTCGGGTCGTATTCAAAAAAGATAAACATTTAAAAAAAATAGGATTATGAAAAAGATAATATTATTATTCGGATTAATGATTTCCTTGGGTATAAAAGCGCAGGATAATCAAGATTTAGATACCAAAATTGAAGAAATCACACAAAGAATAGATAGTTTTGTTCAAGCAAAAAATACGGAATTGAAACAAGCTATTGAGCAAATCAATAATCAACTTAAAGAGCAAAAAATTTCAAAAGAAGATGCAGAAAGCAAGAAAGAAGAGTTGGCTAAAAAATATGCCGAAGATATTGATTATGCAATATTTAAACTGACTTCTCAAATCAAAGATGTTGCCCAACGAAAAGAAGTGGTTAGAAAGGTAGTTATTAAAAATAATGATAAAGAGTTAACTTATACCATTCGGTTGCTGAAAAATAAGCATAAAAATAAGAAATACACCAAGCATATAAAAAGAACGGAGAGCGAGTGGAATATAAATTTCGGTTTAAATAATGTATTATCCGGTAATAATTTGGAAAATATAAACGATTCGCCTTACGCCATTGCACATTCAAGATACTTTTCATTTGGTATAGAGTGGAAAACGTCTTTGAGTAAAAATAAAAATTCACCTTATTTCACTTACGGAGCCAATTTGGTATGGAATACTTTTAAACCGAAGAATGAAGTGATACATAGAGTGGTAAATGATGAATTGGTTTTTCAGCCGCTTCCTTTGAAATATAGTAAATTAAGAACCCGTTGGCTACAAGTTCCGGTAGGTTTTGAAATTCATTTGCCCAATAAAAACTTTGGATATTTGAAACTGAAAGCCGGAGGATATGCCAAAATAAATATTGTTTCCAAACAAAAATATCAATATTCCGTTAATAATAAGGATGAAGTGGTGGAAAAAGGCAATTTCAATATAAACCATTTTAATTACGGTTGGTTTACGGAAGTAGGCGGAACGGATTGGAGTATTATTTTGAATTATGATTTATTGAATTTTTATCAATCCAAGAATTGGAAACATTTTAGTTTGGGGTTGAAATGGGAAATTTTTTAGAAAATACTTTCAAATTTAGTCCATACAAAACTGCGTAAATCCTGCGCAGTTTTTTTGTGCTATCAAGTTGTTAAAAATTAGTTTTGGCAGTTTTCTTATAAAATAGTAAGTTTGTTCAATCAAAAATTTTTATGACTATGAATAATGATCATACGAAATCGATAAGATATAAACTTACGATTCTAAACTTTTTGGAATTTTTTGTATTTGGTGCTTGGTTGTTGTCTTTTGGGAAGTATATGTATTCCACTCTGCATTTTTCCGGATTGCAAATTGGTCAAGTATTTATGAATTTAGGCTTGGCATCATTGGTTACGCCTGCTTTGTTCGGAATTATTGCAGACAAAATAGGACCCAATAAAGTTTTTGCATTTTTACATATAATCGGTGCGGGTTTATTATTCTTTTTAGCCCGTCAAGGTTCTTTTGAAGGCATTTGGTGGTTGAGTTTGCTATATTTGGCTTTATATATGCCAACCATTGCATTGGATAATACTATTTCCTATTGTATATTGGAACGAAACAAACTGGATGTGGTAACTTATTTTCCACCGATTAGAGTTTGGGGAACCATAGGTTTCATTATAGCGACTTGGATAACGGATTTTTTCGGTTGGGGTATCAATTCTTATCAATTCTATTTTGCGGCAGCAGCTTCTTTATTATTGGGAATTTATACTTTTACCTTGCCCGATTGTCCACCTGAAAAGAAAGATCATATTCCTTCGTTTGCAGAACGTCTGGGGTTGAATGCATTCAAATTGTTTGCCGATAGTAGAATGGCAATTTTCTTTATTTTTTCAATGTTGCTCGGTGCCGCTTTGCAAATTACGAATATGTGGGGAGAAGCTTTTATCCATGATTTTGGAACTATTGATGAATTTAAAAATACTTGGGCGGTTAGATACAATGGTATTTTGATGTCATTATCTCAAATTTCCGAAACGGTTTTTATCATTACCATTCCGTTTTTCCTCAAAAGATATGGAATCAAAAAGGTAATGCTGATGAGTATGTTTGCTTGGGTATTACGTTTCGGGTTATTCGGAATAGGAAGTCCCGTAGGAATTGGTTTGGT
>JALSPZ010000188.1 GCA_026985675.1 Flavobacteriales bacterium | reverse complement strand
ATATAAAATTGGTAATCACAAAAAATTTGATAATGAATTTATAATCATCTTTTTTCAAATCACCTGCAACAAACATCAAAGGGATGATTAAAAAGGCAATAAAACGTTGCATAATTTGCCAGGCCGTCGTCTGATTTTCCGAAAAAACGGATGAAATTAGCATAACGACAAGAAAAGCAACCGGCAACAACCAAATCTTATATTTTTCCACCCGGAAATGCCATTGACCGCTTACCAACCATAAAACAAATGCCAATCCCAAAAAGTATCCTACGGAATGAACCGTAAACATATACGAAATACTTGCCAATGCATAAGGCAAAACAGATAAAACGGATTTATGTGATAAGAATTTAACTTTCATACTGTCTTTTTAAAGGTGCAAGCGTTTTGTCTTGACAACAGCATAACTCGAAATAATAAACATGATAAAATTAATGCCCGCTATAGCGCTTTCGAAAAAATGCCCCGATATAAACACAACACCCAACAGCGCAAGAACAAAAAAAGCTTTAAACTTCAAAGTAAATCTGATTTTATCAGTTATTCGCAGAAACAAATATAAATAGAGCAAAAACCCGAGAAGGCCGAAAAACAAAAACAAATCGATAAAGCCCATCTCAATGTAATGTTTCACAATATCGTGTCCGCCGAATAACCAGTTCAGCACGCCCCATTCGGATACCAATGGAAGGAGTTTTTTCTTAAAAAAGATGTTCCGCCCGGAAGTAATGGCAAACCAAAAGCCGTGTTTATGATAAAAATACATAAAATTTAGCCAGGCGTTCATAATAAATTTGTTGATTAACCGATAAAAAACTACATAAATTACAATTCCTCCAATACCTACATAAATTAAAAGTTTTTTTATCGACACTTTCGATACGATGTGAAAGGCGGTTAATAAAATAGCATACAATAATACCGCTTTGGTGCCTACCAAAAACGATGCGATATAGACTAACCAAAATAATATATTCTTTTCATTCAAATAAAAATAGCGATAATAAAGCAGCGAGAGAGCCAAAATAAAAAAATAGGAAGCTTCATTCTGCGCGGCAATTAATCCGTCATATCCAAATCTCCAGGGACCTTGATAGGTTTTGAAAAGTTTGATTTTTAGCAAGGCTCCCAGAATTACAAGAAGTGAGTTAATGAAAATAATCATCTTGTATTTTTTCCAGACAAAAGATGCGTCGTCCGGTGAACGAATAATATCAAACATAAAAATCGACAAAAAGAATATGAACTGATATTTGACAAAAACATTGAGGTTTTCCTTAAAATTTACCGGAATACCCAAAGCTAATTGCCCGATAAGAAATCCGACGAAAAGCATCCCGATTGCCAATAGAATTTGAATTTTGGTTTTATTAGGCTTACGTAAAGCATAAATAAGAATAAGCAAAACGAAAAAACCTTTGACCAGCGGCCCTAACCGCAACGGATGTCCAGCATATATCTTGGTATATTTATAGAGTGCGTCAACAAAGTAAAACAAGATGTAAAAAGCCGATAATACATACGCAGGATTATTTATCGTCAGCTTCTTTTTCATGCCAGGGATTTAAAAACTTTATTTAAGCTTAATTGCATCAACACCCCGTTAAAAATTTGTTGGGTAACATACGCTCCGGCTATTCCGTAAACGCCCCATTTTTTCCCTAGAAAATAGGCTGTAGGTAAAATAACGACAATCAAAATACCGGATATCAAAGTTATATAATTCATCTTTCCCAAACTGAGAAAAACCGTTCCTTTCAGCGCAAAAAAAGTGCTCAAATACCAACCCGCCAGCAAAATACGAAGCAATGTCATGGCGCCGGCATATTTATCTCCAAAAATAAGTTGGACCAAAAAAGGAAAAAACACCTCGGCCAAAATAAATACTATCGTGGTAAACATAACATATTTCACCTCGGCCTGCTTCAGGAAACGCTTAAACGAAACAATATCAGTCTGACGGCTCGATAGTTTGGGAATAACAAATTGCTGAATACTGGTGGACAAAATATTCAATCCCTGCACCAAAATAACCGCAAAAGAATATTTCCCGAACAAAGCCCTGTCCGCAATTATAAAATTGGCCAGCAAATAGGTACCCCACAGCCGGATTTGATCGACAATTTGGGCAAAAAAAGCTTGATAGGATAATTTCAGCAACTCTTTTTTTAATTTTTGCGCCAAAAAAATGCTCTTCCGCAATACCGGAACATGCAAGTCGTACAACAAAAACAATACCGTTAAGGCTGTCGTTCCTATCATGACATACACATAGCCTGCTATATGAAAATAATAAGTGGCTGCCAAAACCATTACAAAGGACAATAGCTTGAATACCATAATCAGCACGCTGATTTTCTTAAACGCCTGCAAAGCCTGATAATAACGGATAATGTATTGCAGGGAAACGGCAAAAATCAACATGAATACATAACGACGAAACCATAAATTGATATAAACATCACGCGAAACCAGATTTTTCCACCCCAATATTTCAAAAATCAAAAACAGCACGACGG
>JALSPZ010000187.1 GCA_026985675.1 Flavobacteriales bacterium | reverse complement strand
TGCAAGAAGCCGAAATTGCTCTTGCCAAAGGCGAAGTTCCTATTGGAGCGGTCATCGTTTGTAACGGACAAATCATCGCCAAAGGTCACAATCAAGTAGAAACACTAAACGACCCTACGGCACATGCTGAAATGCTAGCATTCACAGCAGCAACAAATTATCTCGGCGCAAAATATCTACCCGATTGCACGCTATATGTAACCTTGGAACCCTGCCAAATGTGTGCCGGTGCGGCTTTTTGGACTCAAATCGGACGAATTGTATATGCCGCCGATGATGAAAAACGCGGATACAAACATTGGCATTGCAAAGTTCACCCGAAAACTGAAATAGTTTCCGGAGTATTGAAACAAGAAAGCGAAGCTATTTTACAAGAATTTTTTAAGAAGTTGCGTTGAAACAGTTATAATTTATTAAATTTGTTATTATGAAATATCCAAAAGATTTTATAAATAAAATTATTTGTGGAGATGCAGTCGATATTATGAAAATGATACCGGACGAAAGTATTGATTTGGTTGTTACTTCTCCTCCTTATAATTTAAAAAATTCAACCGGAAACGGCATGAAAGACGGAAGAGGAGGTAAATGGAAAAATGCTGCACTGGTTAAGGGATATTCCCATCACAATGATAATATGCCACATGAAGAATATGTTAAATGGCAGAGAGATGCTTTAACCGAGATGTATCGTGTTTTAAAAGATGATGGGGCAATATTTTATAACCATAAATGGAGAGTTCAAGGTGGAATACTTCAAGATAGAGCCGATATTGTGTCCGGTTTCCCTGTAAGACAAATAATTATTTGGAAAAGAAAAGGAGGAATAAATTTCAATCCGGGATATTTCCTTCCTACCTATGAAGTGATTTATTTAATAGCCAAACCAAAATTTAAATTAGTCAAAGGTGCTAATAAATTCGGTGATGTTTGGGAATTTAAACAAGAAATGAAAAATAAACATCCGGCACCTTTTCCTGTTCCTTTAATTGACAGAATCATTACTTCTACTGATGCAAAAATAATATTAGACCCTTTTATGGGTTCCGGAACAACGGCAATTACCGCTTTAGGAAATAATAGGAATTTTATTGGAATTGATATTTCTCCTGAATATTGTAAAATGGCTGAGGAAAGGATAATGAAAAATAAAATAAATTCAGAAGTTAAAAATTTAAAACTACAATATAAATTACCATTTTAATTCAAATGAAAATCTTTACTAAAGAAAAATTAATTCAAAGTTTAAAAGAAATTTCGGAAAAAGGGTGGATAGAAAATAAAAGATATGGAAACCATGGTGGAATAGGCAATACTTTAGAGGATTTGCTTGGAATTGAAGAAAACAATTTGCCTATTCCAAACGCTGCCGAGTGGGAACTTAAAACTCAAAAAGCCAAAACAACATCATTGACCACGTTATTTCATAATGAACCTTCACCTAGAGCAATTAAATTTGTTCCTAGTATTTTACTTCCTAAATATGGTTGGAAACATAAAAAAGCAGGAGTAAAATATCCTGATAATGAAATGAGTTTTAGACAGACAATTCATGCCGGCAATTTTTCTGATAGAGGATTTTCTGTGATAATAGATAGAAAAAACAAAAAAATTTTAATCACTTTTAATTACAAAAAAGTCGCCCCTAAACATAAAAACTGGTTGTTAGCTGTAGAAAAAAGAATCGGCTTAGGAGAATTATACCCTCAACCTTACTGGGGTTTTGATGATTTGAAACATAAAATAGGCACTAAATTATTGAACACTTTTTATGTGATTGCAGATGTTAAAAAAGATAGAATTTCCAAAAAAGAATTTTATCATTATAATAAAGTTTTGATGTTACAAAAATTTGATTTTGAAGGTTTTTTAACTGCACTTGAAAACGGAAATATTCTTATAGATTTTGATGCCAGAACAGGACACAATCACGGCACTAAATTCAGATTAAGACAAAATCATTTCCCTGATTTATATAAAAAAATTACTAAAATATTATGAACCTAAATCCATACAAACAACGTTTCGAAGAATATTTACTAAATCAAATTCCCGAACGTGAACCCAAAAGTTTATATGAACCTTTGCGTTATGTTTTGAGTAATGGGGGTAAAAGAATTCGACCGCTATTGGTATTATTAGCAGGAGAAAGTTATGGCGTTGCCTTGGAAAAAGCTTTGCCCGCTGCTGCCGCCATTGAAACTTTTCATAATTTTACCCTTATTCATGACGATATCATGGATAAAGCCGATATTCGAAGAGGACAAGCCACTGTGCATAAAAAATGGAATGAAAATTTGGCCATACTTTCCGGAGATACCATGTTAATATGGGCTTATAAAATGCTTGAAAAATATGATGCCGAAACCTATAAAACTTTAAGTGCTTTTCTCAATCAAACTGCTATTGAAGTTTGTGAAGGACAACAAATGGATATGGATTTTGAAAATAGAAATGATGTATCGATAGAAAAATATCTGGAAATGATACGACTCAAAACAGCTATTTTGCTTGGAACCGCCTTAAAATTCGGTGCTGTTGTCGCTGGAATTTCAGGTAATGAATTGGAAAATCTATATAATTTCGGAACAAATTTGGGAATCGCTTTTCAAATCCAAGATGATTATTTGGATAGCTTTGGAACTGTTGAAAATTTTGGAAAAAAAATAGGTGGTGATATTATTGACCGCAAAAAGACCTTTCTCTTTATTAAAGCTTTGGAATTAGCCAACAAAAAAGATAAGGATGAATTATTAAGTTTATTTAATAATAAGTCTATTGAGAATGAAGATTTGATAAACCGGGTTTTAAGCATCTTTAATAAATATAATATCTCCGAATTAACCAAAGAAGCAATAGAAAAATATACACAAGAATCTTTAATCAATCTTGAACAAACTGCTATGCCGGAAAAATTCAAAACCTATTGGAAAAAATTTGCTTCCGAATTGATGCATCGGGAAAAATAAGCTTTTTATTTAAAAAGTTCATATCTTTGATAATTCAAAAAATTACCAATGCCTTACAATTTAATAAGCAATAAATATATCAATAGGGAAATCAGTTGGTTATCCTTTAACGAAAGAGTATTACAAGAAGCTTCTGATAAAAAAGTACCCCTACTGGAACGCTTGCGTTTTGTAGGAATTTTTTCTAATAATATGGACGAATTTTTTAAAGTACGTTATGCAAAAATCCAACGAATAAGTGAAGGAAAATTTCCCGAAAAAAGCAAATTTGAAATTCGCCAAGCCAAAAAACTTTTAAAAGAAATTACCAATATTGCCATACAACAGCAAAATAAAATGCGTTATGTCAGACGTGGAATCTTTGAAGAACTCAAACTTCACGATATCCACCTGATAGATGAAAGAAATCTAAATAAGAAACAAGGCGAATTTGTTAGAGATTTTTTTATCAATAAAGTCAGTCCTTCTTTGTTTACAATAGTGCTTAACGATTTACCAGAATTTCCCATCATCAAAGATACATCGATATATTTGGCTGTTAAAATGTCTAAAAACAAAATATCGGATCCTACAGACTTTGCCCAACCCATCTATGCACTGGTTGAAATTCCAACGGATTCCTTGGGGAGATTTGTAGTTTTACCTAAAGAAGGGAAGAAAAATTATATTATGCTTTTGGATGATGTTATCCGGTATAATTTGGATGAAATTTTTAATATTTTCGATTATAACCAAATAGAAGCACACGTAATTAAAATTTCACGTGATGCACAATTCGACGAAGATTTGGACCGCACCAAAAGCGTTTTGGACAAAGTAAGTTTCTATGTGCGCCAAAGACAAAAAGGCGAGCCTGTTCGTTTGATTTACGATGATGCCATAGCTGCTGACACCTTGGAGTTCCTAAAACAAAAAATGGGTTTTGACGATTTGGATAGCTTAATTCCCGGCGGACGAATTCACAACCACCGCGATTTTATGGGATTCCCCGATTTGGGACGAAAAAAATTGCTGTATAAACAATATCCTGCGTTACCGATAAAAGATTTGAGTTTACACGGCAGTATTCTCAAACAAATCAAAGCCAAGGACAGGTTGCTCTATGCTCCTTATCACAATTATCAATATGTTTTAAAGTTTTTGCGTGAAGCAGCGCTTGATCCCAAAGTCAAAGAAATAAAAATTACCATTTACCGTTTGGCAAAAAATTCGCAAATAGCAGGTGCCTTAATAAATGCAGCAAAGAACGGCAAAAAAGTAACGGTTCAAATAGAACTTCGTGCCCGTTTTGATGAAGCACATAATATAAAATATGCCGAAATTTTTAAAAACGAAGGAATTAATCTCGTTTTCGGACTTCCCGATATAAAAGTGCATAGCAAAGTTTGTATGATTGAGCGGGAAGAAGAAGGAAAAATCCAACGTTACGGATTTATAAGCACAGGAAATTTCAATGAAAAAACCGCCAAAATCTATACCGACTATACACTTTTTACCGCTGATCAAGAAATTATGGAAGACGTTTCCAAACTTTTTGACTTTTTTGATATTAATTACAAAATACCCAAATACAAACATTTGTTGGTATCACCACATTATTTCAGAAAAAAAATTTATGCTTTAATCAATGAACAAGTCAATCGTGCCAAGGCAGGAAAAGAAGCTTTTATAAGAATGAAAATGAACAGTTTATCCGACAGACGTATGATTGACCGTTTATACAAAGCCAGTCAAGCAGGTGTAAAAATTCATTTAATTGTCCGGGGAATCAATCGTTTGATTCCGGGCATTAAAGGTTTAAGTGAAAATATAGAAGCCATTAGCATAGTGGATAAATTTTTGGAACATCCGCGTTTGTTTATTTTCGGTCCCGAAGGCGAAGAAAAAGTTTTTATAGGTTCCGCCGATTTGATGCCCCGTAATTTGGATAGAAGAGTGGAAGTAACCACTCCGGTTTATGATCCCGAAATCAAAAAAGAACTTATCGACACTTTTAATATTTCTTGGAATGATAATGTAAAAGCTCGTATTTTTAACGAATTGCAGGACAATCAGTATAAAAAAACGGAAGGCAAACCCATTCGTTCACAATTTGCTACTTATGACTACTATTCGGATAAATTGAAACAATAATTTAACGTGAGTTCAAAATAACGTAAGAATATATTTTATTGTAAAAAATTGAATTTATATAAGAAGTTTAAGCCCTTAACAAATAAAGTATTTTGGGCTTAATTCTTTTATAAAAATTACTTTAATTCAATCGCTATATAATTATCAAAAATTAAATTATCTCATTAAATATATTAGAATTTTTCACATTTAATATTTTTTTAATGAATTTCTATTATTTTGTGTATTTATTATTTTAAATTTGATAGCACTTCAAAAATGTTTATTATGGAAACTTTCAATCCCGATGCCAAAAAATTCATAGAATTACGTGATTTTATACAAAATGTTAAAAATTACGAAGAAGCAAAGAAAGGTTTTAAATGGCCTAGATTAACCAAATTTAATTGGGCAACCGATTATTTTGATAAAATTGCCTATAAAAACACAAAACCTGCACTAATTTATGCCGATAATGATGGAAATGAATTGATTAAAACCTTTGAGCAAATGCGTAGTCGGAGCAATCAAGTGGCTAATTTTTTAAGCGACTTGGGTTTGCAAAAAGGTGACCGCGTTATGATAATGATGGATACATCGGTAGAAATTTATGAGTTGTTTCTAGGAATTATGAAATTGGGAGGAGTTATTATTCCTGCTTCTACTCTGCTTTCACCTACCGATATTAGTGATAGAATAAAGAGAGGAAATATAAGTTTGTTTATCGCTCATCATAAATACAAAGATAAAGTAGATAAAGCCGGCGAAGTATTGCATCAGCTTAAAGCAATGGTATGTGTAAAACATATTAATCAGGAATGTAACTTGCAAAATGATGAAACAGATGCTTTATGGACAATTTATGACGAAACAAATAAATACCCCGATGAATATGAATCCAATTTTATTACATTCACAACAGATATTATGTTTATGTTTTTTACTTCCGGTACTACTTCCAAACCTAAATTAGTTATTCATCCTTATCATTATCCGGTTGGACATTTAACAACTATGTATTGGTTAGACTTGCAAAAAAACGATATTCATTACAACATAAGTTCTCCAGGATGGGCAAAATTTGCTTGGAGTAGTTTTATTACGCCTTGGAATGCCGAAGCAACTATTTTTACTTACCACTATAATGCTTTTGACGCTGATAAAACTCTTGATTTGATTGAAAAATATAAAATCAGTAGTCTTTGTGGTCCTTTGACGGTTTGGAAACTATTTATTATTCGCGATTTGAAAAAGTATAAGTTTAATTTGAAAAAAATCGTTAGTGCAGGCGAACCTTTAAATCCGGAAGTATCCAATAAAGTTAAAGAACTATTGGGGTTGGATTTGCGTGAAGGATATGGACAAACCGAAACCACAGCTGTAATTTTTACTCCAAAAGGAATGAAAGTTCCGGAAGGTTCTATGGGAAAAGTTTCTCCAGGTTATGAAATAGCCATAATGGATGATCAATTGAATCCTGTGCCACCCGGTGAAGATGGACAAATAGCCATCGCAACTTATCCTGTAAAACCTTTAGGTCTTTTAAAAGGCTATGATGACGAAAACCGAAACAACGATATTTTTAAAGGTTCTTGGTATTTAACCGGTGATACGGCTTATGTAGATAAAGATAGTTTTGTTTATTTTATCGGACGGGCCGATGATGTTTTCAAAAGTTTGGATTATAGAATAAGTCCTTTTGAAGTGGAAAGTGAAATAATGGAACACCATGCTGTTTTGGAAGTCGGTGTAATTCCAACAATTGACCATAGAGACCGAATAGTTCCTAAAGCTTTTATTGTGCTCAAACCCGATTATATCCCCAATAAACAAATGGCTTTGGAAATATTTAGGTTTATCCGAAACAATATGTCTCCTTACAAACGACCACGTTCTATTGAATTTATGGAAGCTTTTCCAAAAACTATCAGTTCAAAAGTTATGCGTAAAGATTTACGGGCTTACGATAAAGAATTGAAACAAAATAATAAAAGAGGAAAGTTTGAATTTTTGGAATTGGATTTTATAGAAGAACTCAATATTCGCAAAAGAAATTAAATCTTTAAATTTTTAACAATCAATTCCGCTGTTTTTTCCGAAGCTGAAGTTTTTCCCAATTTTTGCTCCAATGCTTCATAGTCTTGGAGCATTTTTGTCCGTTTTGCACCTTTGATAATTGCTTTTAATTCTTTGGTTAATCTTTGGGGATTAAAACTATCTTGCAACAATTCCTTTACCGCTTCTTTATCGAGAATTAAATTGACCAATGAAAAAAACTTGATTTTTACAAAATTCTTAAACAATTTATATTGTAAATTTCCTACTTGATACACAACTACTTGCGGTGTTTTTATCAGAGCGGTTTCCAAAGTTGCCGTCCCCGATGTAACAACGGCTGCTTGTGCATATTTTAGCAAGTCGTAAGTTTTTCCGAAAACAACCGGAAAATTCTTTCCTTGTAAAAATTCCTTATAATCATTGATTGTAAACCCCGGAGCTCCCGAAACTACAAACTGATAATCCGGAAAATTTTTTACAATTTGAAGCATCTTGTTCAAAGTTCCTTTCAACTCGTTTTTACGACTGCCGGGCAACAATGCAATGATGGGTTTGTCGGGCAAATTAAATTTTTTATAAAACTCATCTTTCGTCAAATATCGATACGAACGAACGGCATCCACTACCGGATTTCCTACATAAATGGCCGGATAATTATGTTTTTTATAAAAATCTTTTTCAAAAGGCAAGATAATATAAAGCTTGTCTATGTATTTTTTTATATGCTTGATACGCCCTTCTTTCCAAGCCCATATTTTCGGTGCAATATAATAATGTGTCGGATATCCTTTTTGGTGGGCAAATTTTGCAATTTTAAAATTAAAACCCGGATAATCAATCAAAATTACCGCATCGGGATGGAAGGAAAGAATAGCTTTTTTCGTTTTTTGTAAATTTTTATAAATTTTAAAAATATTTTTCAATACGTCAAATACACCCATAAAAGCCGTATCTTTATAATGAATAAGCGGTGGTTTTTGAGCGATTTTTTGCATCAAATCTCCTCCCGAATATTCAAATTCGGCGGTTTCGTCCAATTTTTTGATGGCTTTCATCAAATTGGAAGCGTGCAAATCTCCGGAAGCTTCTCCGGCTATCAGGAAATATTTCATAATATTTATTTCCTTAAAAATTAATCGATATATTCAAACTTCAAATAAGGAAGTAAGACTTTGGGGATTTTTATTCCTTTTTCGGTTTGATTATTTTCCAACAATGCCGCAACGACTCTCGGTAAAGCCAAAGAACTTCCGTTGAGCGTATGTGCCAAACGTTTTTTACCGTCTTTGTCTTTGAAACGCAATTTTAAACGATTCGCTTGAAAATCCTCGAAATTGGAAACCGAACTTACTTCCAACCAACGTTTTTGAGCTGCGGAATATACTTCAAAATCATAAGTTAGCGCAGAAGTAAAGCCCAAATCTCCTCCGCAAAGACGAACAATACGGAAAGGAAGTCCCAATTCTATCAATATTTGTTTGACGTGTTCCACCATTTCGTCTAACGCTTGATAAGAACGATCGGGGTGTTCCAAACGGACGATTTCCACCTTATCAAACTGATGCAAACGGTTCAAGCCGCGCACGTGTGCTCCGTAAGAGCCGGCTTCCCTGCGAAAACAAGGAGTATAAGCCGTGTTTTTTATGGGAAAATCTTTTTCGGTCAGCATCACATCTCTATATAAATTGGTTACGGGAACTTCCGCTGTCGGGATTAAGTATAAATTGTCTCGTTCCACTACATACATTTGTCCTTCTTTATCGGGGAGTTGTCCGGTTCCGTAACCCGAAGCTTCGTTTATCAAATGTGGCACTTGCATTTCACGATAACCGGCTTCCTCGTTTTTATCCAAAAAATAATTGATTAAAGCGCGTTGCAATTTTGCTCCTTTGCCTTTATATACGGGAAAACCTGCTCCGGTTATTTTATTTCCCAAATCAAAATCTATGATGTCGTATTTTTTTGCCAATTCCCAATGCGGCAAGGCATCATCATCCATATCCAAAATGTCTCCGTGAGTAAAAACCACTTCGTTATCCGCTTCATCTTTTCCGTAAGGGACCAAATCGTTGGGGATATTCGGAATTTGATAAAGAATTTCTTGTAATTCCAATTTTACTTGTTCCAAAGTATCCGAAAGTTTCTTGATTTGCTCTTTTAGTTCACCGGTTTTGGCTTTTAAAATTTCGGCTTTTTTGGGTTCTCCGGATTTATAAAATTGTCCGATTTCTTTGGATAATTTATTCATTTCGGCTAATAAATTATCATTTTCCGCTTGTGTTTTTCTGCGTAAAGCATCCAATTCCAATGCTTTTTCCAATAATGGCGATACGTCAAAATTGCGTTTTTTCATCGCTTGGACAATTTCGTCTTTTCTCTCCCGGATAACATTTACTTGTAACATAATTTTGTTGATTTATTTGAGATTACAAACTTAAAAAGAAAAATTAGAATCAATACAAATATTTTAATGAAAATATCAATTGAAGCAATCCTGTCCTAATTAAATTTAATTTTTACTTTTTCCATCGATGAACATTTCGACTTTGCTCAATGGTAACAAAAAATATAGGCTGACGAGTATTTTTCTAAATTTTTTGTTCATTTCACTAAACTGTCTGAACTCGGTTGAATATTTTTTTTAAATACAACCTTAAAGCAACCTCAAACAGCAGACAGTTTTACGTTCCATTCACTTCAAATTTTACGAAAAATCCTCGTATGCCGATAAGGCTTAATTCATTCGCCTCAAAGCTCCCCTCTATGAGAGGGGCTGGGGGTGTGTTAATACAATTTCCCCATCATTTTTATTACTAATATAAATCAAAACATTACTTTTGTTTTGAAAAAATATTTAGGATGGAATTGCAATTGAAGTTATTTTTAGCAATCCTCGGCACTCTTTGCGTAATGGATGTAATTATTTCATAAGGAATGGTTTCCAATTTTTCGCTCATTCGATAAACATCTTTTTCATTGTCAAAAATAATTACTTCATCTCCGGGTTTGCAATCGATACCGGTAACATCTATGCTAATGGTATCCATACTGACATTTCCGACAATGGGCGCTTGCTTTCCATTGATATGAACTTTCCAATTTCCATTGCCCAATTTTCTACTGATTCCGTCGGCATAACCCAACGGCAAAAGTGCAATTTTAGCAGGTTT
>JALSPZ010000186.1 GCA_026985675.1 Flavobacteriales bacterium | reverse complement strand
GAAATTGGATTTAAATAATCCGGATACAAAAGAAATCGTGGATGCAATGATTTATCAAATCGCCAAATATATAGGTGAAATGGCCGTGGTTTTGCGCGGCAGGATCGATGCCGTAATTCTGACGGGCGGCTTGGCACATTCATCTTATGTTACGGAAGGAATCCGTAGATATGTTACTTTTTTGGCACCCGTGGAAATATTTCCGGGCGAAAATGAATCCGAAGCGCTTGCCTTCAATGGTTTTTTGCTATGGCAGGGAAAATTGAAGCCCAAACAATATCTTTAAAAGGAGTGGAAAAGAACCTGACAACCTGAATTTCCCCTGAAAATTATTCCGTATTTTCCTTTTGTCTTTTACGAATAAACCAAAGCCCCGCAAAAGTGATTCCACCGTTTAAAAGCAACAAAACATAACCGATATGGAAGCCGGTCCATTCAATAATCAATAAATCCAACAACCAAGCCAAAACGGGCGAGATTACGACAATTACGGGAACCCATTTGTCACGAATTTGGTGCTGTGTAAGCAATCCGAAGGCAAATAAGCCGAGTAGGGGGCCGTAGGTAAATCCGGCAATCTTAAACACGGTGTTGATAACACTATCGTTATTAACCGCCCTGAAAATCAATATGATGAGCAATAAAAGTACGGAGAACCCAATGTTGACTTTAATCCGGAGTTTTTTCTTTTGCTCGTCGGATTTACGGGCAGTATCCAAAAAATCCGTGTAAAATGAAGTTGTCAATGCCGTTAAAGCCGAATCGGCTGATGAAAAAGCCGCCGCCGCAATTCCTACCAAAAAAATAATACCTGCCAATATGCCCATGTTGTTCAAAGCCAATTTGGGAAAAAGCATGTCCGTATCGACAAAAGATCCGGAACCGTCCCTTGCCAAAGCTATACCGTTTTGTTCGGCGTAAACATATAGCAAAACCCCAAGGGATAGAAAAATTATATTGGTCAATACCAAAATAATGCTGTACAGATAGATGTTCTTTTGTGCTTCTTTCAGTGTGGGACAAGTCAGACTTTTTTGCATTTCATTCTGGTCCAATCCGTTCATGGCAATGGCAACGACGATGCCGGTAAGAAATTGTTTGTAGAAATTTTTTTCGTAGTTCCAGTCCCAATTGAAAATTTTGGAATATTTACTGTGGATAACCGTATCGAATATGCCTGATGCGGATAAATCGAGATTCCTTGCAATAAGATAGATAATGAGAAAAACCGAAAGCAACATCATCGAAGTTTGAAATATATCGGTCCAAACGATCGTCTTGATACCGGCTTTGTATGTGTAAATCCATATCAGCAAGATGGTTACCACAACCGTAATAAAAAACGGAATGTTGTAGTGACTGAAAAAGGTATAATGCAATACCGTGGCCACGACAAACAAACGCAATGATGCTCCTATCGACTGTGAAAGCAAAAAAATGGACGAACCGGTTTTTTTGGAAATCTCACCGAATCGCGAGCCGAGATAAGAATAGATGGATACCAATTTCAATCGATAATATAATGGTAATAATATCTTGGCTATCAATAAGTAACCAACCAAATAGCCCAATACCAATTGAAAATAATAAAAATAGGTATTGCCGACTTCTCCGGGGACCGAAATGAATGTAATTCCCGAAAGAGATGCCCCGATCATGCCGAAAGCCACAACAAACCAAGGAGATTGGCGGTTGGCTGTAAAATAGGTTTCCACATTGGCATTTCTGGAAGTTATATGAGAAATCAATAATAAAATCCCGAAATAGACGGTAAAAACAACTAAAACAATCAAAGGGTTCATTGCAGCGGTTGTAAATTTCAGACAAAAATAAATGATTTAATTAAATTTTTTATCTTGCCGTATGAAGTACCAAAACCGGTACAAGTTAAATAATAAGCGATGAGAAATCACGACATTTTTATCAAACCATTGGACAAAGAAGAAGAAATAGAAATATGTGCAGGGTTAATGGCATTTGCCGATCCATGGAAAACCCTTCGAATTCCGTTGTCGCAAATTAAAGATACCTTGCGGGATGATTTTTATGAATCGTATGTGGCGTATGTAGGTGAGCAGATAGCGGGCGTTGCGATAATTCAGATGAAAGGTGTGTGTACGGGATATCTGAAAAGTATAGCGGTAAAAAAAGAATATCGCCGGCAACATATAGGCAGTTTGTTGATGGATCATATCGAAGAAAGAATTTTCAGTGTACATAAAAATGTGTTTTTGTTCGTTTCGTCCTTTAACGAAAATGCCAAACGTTTTTACCGGCGTCGTGGTTACGAAGTAATCGGAATCGTTGAGGATTACGTGTTGCCGGGATATGATGAAATTTTGATGCGAAAGCGTAAAAACTGACCTTGCGATCGATGTTTATCGCATTTATAAATATTTTTCATCCGAAGGAAAAATTGTATATAATTAGAATAGGGATACGTGAATACGTAAGTATTGAAAAACCGCACTACCTATTTAACATAATATAAATTATGTAACAAACGGATATGTGGCGGCTTAAACGTATTCGATTTCT
>JALSPZ010000185.1 GCA_026985675.1 Flavobacteriales bacterium | reverse complement strand
GGTTTTGTAAACTATGCTGTCTCCTTGTATTTTTACAGGCATATCCGCCGTTATGACCACTTCTTCCAATTGGTTTTGTTGTTCATACAAAACAATATTTTTAACCATATCATTTGACAAGCTATCTACTTGAAAAACTATCGGTTTATAACCCATAGAAAGCACTTTTACTTTGTAGGCATATTTTTTTAGCAGATGGAGTTGATAATTTCCGTTATCATCGGTCATCGCAAACACCGGAGCCAATTGCACATTTTGAGCTTCCGCCATAAGATTGGCAAAAACCACCGGCTGTTTTAAACTGTCGGTTACTTTCCCTTTGATAGTAAACTCTTGTGCAAAAGAGTTTATACTGATGAATAATAAAATGTATTGTAGTATTTTCAATTTTTAGTTAGTTTCTTTTTCTCATCATCATTTTTTCAAATAATTTTCTTTTTTTATCATACATCATTTTTTTATAATCTTTCATAGTAATTATTTGTCCTTTAACGGGCTTTTTAATTTTAAGTTCAGTTACAAATTTTATATTTTTCATTGTCAAAGTATGAGGTCCAAAATTGAGTTCCAATATCAATCCGGGAGTTCCGTTATATCGTCCGGGACCAAATGGCACAGGAATTTCGGGAGCATACCAAGCAATCACGTCAAAATTTCTGTTTTTCGGATTTTTTCTAACCGCTTTATAACATTTATAACCGCCTATTATTCGTTTTTCATAGCTCAATATCCAGTCATTTTTTATAGTATCTTTTACTAAATATTGTTTGTTAAATATTTCTTTTTGGTTTAATGTATATCTATCCTTGGCATTTTGATAAAAAATACCTTTGCCAAAAGTCCATTTGGAAATTCTCCAGGCTGATGGATCTTCTATATCGTCCGGAATAATATCATCTTCTACTTTAAAGATTGCCTCTGTTGGTGTAAATTTCAAAATCCATTGATGTTGTTTTGCATACTCTTCAGTTTTCTTCATAAATAATGTAACAGTTTGTTTATAATTATTATCAATTTCTTCCAAACCGGTTTTGAGTTTCTCCGGATGAAAGCTATATTCGTATATTATAATTCTGTTTTGTTGTGAAAAAATGTTTAATGTAAATACGAAGTAAAGCAAAAAAATTAATTTTTTCATTTTATTTATTTTTAAAGCAAGGTTATTTACGCTTAAATAACCTTGCAAAATTTTAATTATTGACATAAATCCAAACATGTTGTATATCTATCCCAAAAAACATCATCATCTCCACCGTATAAAGTATCAGCTATAGTTGCTGCAACATCCCAGCAATCTGATGGGGTTGGGTTGAGATTATAATCAGAATATAATTTTGATACATCATTTGTATTTGTATTTGCATTCACAAAACTAAGACTTGCAATAAGCAAACTTAAAGTTAAAACAATTTTATTTGTTACTTTACAATGAAATTCATTTATTTTCTCCTTCGTTTCATTAAATTATATCTTGCTTCCATTTGTTTAGCTTTCAATTCTTTTTCAGTTATAGGCTCTCCTTTATCAAGCTTTTTAATATCAACTATATTTTTAAACTTAATTTTGTCAACAGTTAATGTATATTTATATTTATGTAATTCCAAAATCAAACCCGGCAGTCCACCATATCCGGCGGGTCCATAGGGTAAAGGAATATCGGGTGCATACCAAGCGGTAACTAGTTGTGGCTTTAAACATTTTTCACATTTTAATTTTGCCTCGTAAACTTTATATTTTCCTATCATTTTGGTTCTACCGGTAATTTTCCATTCGTATTTAGGCTTATCGGTTACCAAATATAATTTACCCATTGTTTTTCTTTCATTTAAAAGTTCTCCTGTCTTTCTATTATAATATATTTTTCCTTTACTTAATTGATCGTCAGAAAAACGATAAGCAAATTGATTTTGTATGCCATCAATCGGAATTGATTTTTCTACAAAATATAAACTTTCATTTTTATTGAATTTGAGTATATACTTATGTTCTTTTGCATATTCGGCAGATTGCTCAGCCATCTTTATTCCTTGCAATTGCATAGGATTTTTATTTTTCTTATCAAATGTATCATAGCTGAATTTGTATTCCACTATACCGCTTTGTTGAGAAAACACAGAGAAAGCTATAAATAATAAACCGAGTTTTAATAATTTCATAACGATTGTTTACAATAAATATAATAATATTTTCTATAAACTAATGTTTTATTTAAAATATTTTAATTTCTTCTTCGCCTCATCATTTCTGCTCTTTTTTTCCATTGCAAAGATTCCAACTTTTCTTTGGTAATGGGAATAGCCTCTTTTAGTAATTCAAATTTTAATTTTTTTTCTGTAAATTTTATACTTTCAAACTTTAATATATTTTTATATTTTTTTAGCTCCAAAATTAAACCCGGTAATCCTCCAAATCCCGACGGACCAAAGGGTAAAGGCAATTCGGGAGCAAACCATGCCGTTATATTTTGCTTACAACTTTCACAATATAAATAAGCTTTGAAAACCTTATATTTTCCAATATATTTAGTTTCATTGGTAATATGCCAA
>JALSPZ010000184.1 GCA_026985675.1 Flavobacteriales bacterium | reverse complement strand
AAGAATTTAAAGTAAAAGCCAACAGAGGAAATATTTATGCCGAAGATGGAAGTATTTTGGCAACTTCCGAACCTAAATATGATATTTTTTTCGACCCGACTGTTCCTTCTAAGGATGTTTTCTATAATAATATTAATGTATTAAGCAGAAAAATTTCAAGAATTACAGGAGAAGCAGCGACTCAAATCAAACAAAGATTTGTAAGGGCACGTAAAGCAGGAGTGCAATTTGTTAAGGTGGCAAAAAAACTCAACTTTTCGGAATATCAAAGAATAAAAGATTTTCCCGTGTTTAAGTTGGGAATGTTCAAAGGAGGTTTTATCGTAAAATATCATACCGTTAGGGCTTATCCTTTGGGAGATGAGCTAAAAAGAACCATAGGTTTTAGTAGAGGACAAGCCAATAAAGCCGGATTGGAAGGATATTATGACAAATATTTGAAAGGAAAAGATGGAATGAAAAAGAAACAAAAAATCAAATCCGGCGTATGGCGACCGCTATCTGATATCAACGATATTGACCCCGAAGATGGTTACGATTTGATAACCAATATAAATGTTGATTTTCAAGATATTGCACACCAACGACTCAAACAACAATTGATAAACTATGAAGCCGACCACGGAAGTGTGATCATTATGGACGTAAAAACAGGAGCTATAAAAGCCATAGTCAATTTGGGAAAAACCAAAAGCGGTAATTATGAAGAATTGAGAAATTATGCGGTTTTTGAAACCATTGAACCGGGCTCAACTTTTAAAGTTTTTTCGGTTATGGCATTGTTGGAAGATAATTATGCTACACCAAAAACAATAGTAGATACAAAAGACGGTCGGTATAAAATATATAATAAAACCGTAAGAGATGCACATAATGGCGGATTTGGAAAAATAACTTTACAAGAAGTTTTGGAAAAAAGTTCAAACGTAGGAATAGTAAAATTCGTTTATGAAAATTATAAAAATCACCCGCAAAAATTTATCAATCGATTGTATGAAATGGGTTTGCATAACCAAACGGGAATTGATGTAAAAGGTGAAGGAAAACCTATCATTCCCGACCCTAAAAATGATAATTGGAGCGGAATTTCACTCCCTTGGATGGCTTATGGTTACGGTGTGGAGCTTACACCCTTGCAAATCTTGACTTATTATAATGGAATTGCTAATAACGGAAAAGTGATGAAACCTTATTTGGCTTCTGAAATTAAACAATTTGATAAAACCGTTAAGCAATTTAAACCGCAAGTTTTGAATACATCTTTGGCTTCCGACCAAACAATTAAAGATATAAAACAAATGTTGGAAGGAGTGGTTATACGCGGGACCGGAGCTGAGTATGTTAAAAGTTCTTATGTAAGCATTGCCGGAAAAACGGGAACTGCTCAAACCGATTATTGGAAAGGAACAAAACAATATATCTCATCTTTTGTAGGGTATTTTCCTGCGGAACACCCCAAGTATTCAATGATAGTGGTAATTCACAAGCCTAATCCCGACAAAGGATATTACGGAGCACAGGTGGCAGGAAGTGTTTTTAAAGATATTGCGGAATTTGTGTATGGCAATACGCCTGTTGATGTCAAATTAGCCGAAAATACAAAAGAAAATATCAATAAAAAAGCCGATTTGATTTTGGCAAAATATAAAACCGTAATGCCGGATTTAAGGGGATTGCCTTCAAAAGATGCGATTTATATTTTGGAAAATATGGGATTGAATGTCCGATTGTCCGGCTCGGGCGTGGTAAAGGAACAATCGATTAAAAGGGGAGAAAGAATTAAGAAAAAACAATTGGTTAGACTAAAATTATCGTGAAGAATTTAAAAGACATATTACAATATATTGATTATAAGCAAGTTTCAGGGGAAATTGACAAGGAAATTCGTTCCATTCAATTTGATTCCCGAAAAGTACAGCCAAATGATATCTTTGTAGCGATCAAAGGAACAGCCGCAGATGGTCACAATTTTATAGAAAAAGCCATCGCACAAGGAGCAAAAGTTATTGTAGCGGAAAAATCCGTAAAAGTTCCGGAAGAAATTACTTTTATATTAGTAAAAGATTCTCATAAAGCCTTATCTCAATTGGCATCTGCTTATTACGATTTTCCTTCGAAGAAATTGAAATTAATCGGGGTGACGGGAACAAACGGCAAAACCACTATCGCTACTTTGTTATATAGACTATTTAAAAAATTAGGATATAAGAGCGGTTTGTTATCCACGGTAAAAATTATGGTGGACGAACAGGAATTTCCCGCAACACATACGACTCCCGATCCTTTGATGTTAAATTTCTATTTGGACAAAATGTTTAAAACAGGGGTTGAATATGTTTTTATGGAAGTCAGTTCACACGGAATATCTCAAAAAAGAATTAATGCATTGGATTTTGACGGAGCAATTTTTACAAATTTGACACACGACCATTTGGATTATCACAAAACTTTTATAGAATACAGGGACATTAAAAAACGTTTTTTTGACGGTTTAAAACCGGAAGCTTTTGCACTGACAAACGCCGATGATAGAAACGGACTGTTTATGCTACAAAACACCCAAGCAAAAAAATAT
>JALSPZ010000183.1 GCA_026985675.1 Flavobacteriales bacterium | reverse complement strand
AAACAAAGTGAAATTTGTTTATACCATACACGATTTGAACTTCCTTTATACCGACAAACCCGAATTTAAGAAAAAACGATTACTGGCTGCCGTTCAAGAAAAAATAGACCGTGCCGATGCCATAATTGTTATTTCAAACTTCGTTAAACAAGATATCGAAAAAAATCTGGATTTAAAAGGCAAACATATCGATGTGATATACAACGGAGTAGAAGTCAAAAAATATCCACATTTTGATGATCCGAAATATCGACCGAAAAACAAATTTCTATTTTCGGTAGGAACGGTTTTGTATAAAAAACATTTTCACGTCTTGCCTCGCTTGCTTGTAAATAATGATTACGAATTGGTTATCGGCGGAATACATCCCGATAAATCTTATATCAAACAAATAGAAAAAGAAGCAAAAGAACTGGGAGTTTGGGAACGTGTGCATTTAATCGGTCCTATTACCGATGAAGAAAAATATTGGTATATGAACAATGCCGAAGCTTTTTTGTTTCCCTCAATTTCGGAAGGTTTCGGACTGCCCCCTATTGAAGCTATGCGTTTGGGAAAACCGGTATTTCTGTCAACGTTTACAAGTTTACCCGAGGTGGGTGGCGATAAAGCTTATTACTTCAAGAACTTTGATGCGACACATATGCAAAATGTCCTAAAAAAAGGATTGGAAGATTATTATCAAAACAACCGGAAACAAGAAATCATCGATTGGTCGATGAAATTTACTTGGGAACAAGCTACCAAAGAATATGTAGGGGTATATCAACGCACACTCGGAATACCCGAAAATATTGAAATCGACAGAAAAGAAAAGAAAAAAATTTCAGCAATCATTCCCACTTTAAACGAAGAAAAAAATATTGCCGAAGCTATTGCAAATGTTCAATGGGCTGATGAAATTTTGGTCATTGACTCTTTCAGTGAGGATAAAACCGTAGAGATAGCAAAAAAAATGGGAGCCAAAGTTATTCAACGGGCGTTTGATAACTATTCCAATCAGAAAAATTATGCAATTGAACAAGCCGAAAACGATTGGATTTTTATTTTGGATGCCGATGAGCGTATTTCACCCGATTTGCAATTGGAAATTGAAGACAAATTACAAAGCAATATTACAGAAGAAGCATTTTGGATTCCACGTCAAAATTATTTTTTGGGGAAAAAAGTAAATTTCAGCGGTTGGCAAAACGATAAAGTCATTCGTTTGTTCAATAGAAAATATGCACTTTATAACGGAAAATTTGTCCACGAAGAAATACAAACCGAAGCCGAAATCGGATTTCTAAAAAGTCCTCTATTACATTATACTTGTAAAGATTATGAAAAATACAAGCAAAAAGTTGATAAATATTGTCAATTGAAAGCCAAAGAACTCTATATTCAAAAGAAAAAACCGAATTTTTTTAACGGACAAATCAAACCGATTTATCGTTTCATTAATCATTATATTTTAAAATTAGGTTTTTTAGACGGAAATATCGGTTGGAAAATTGCCAAAATGAGTGCTTATACGATGAAAGAAAGAAATCGCCAATTGAAAAAGCTGTATAAAAATGAAAGCCAAGCTTAAAGATTTGTTTTTTTTCTTGCCATTAATTCTGATATTGGACATTCCTTTTATTGTTTTTGCCCTGGAACAAAAAAGTTTTGCTTACGGAATAGCTATATTCATAAGCATTTTAATTCCTTTGCTCATTCAATATTTTTTGAATTTACGCCCTCTTTTTTTTATCCTTCTCTCCTTCCCTATTCTTTATCTTTCTTTATCATTTGATGTTTTGATTTTTGATTATGACTCTTACTACAATATCAGCACTTGGTCAGCAGTTTTTGATACCAATCCCGAAGAATCCAAAGAATTTTTGGGAATTTTAAGACCTTTGACTTTGTCGGTAGGTTTACTACAAATTTTTACTTATATATTTTATTTGATTTTTAGCTTTCGTAAGAAAAAAATAAAATTTTCTAAAAAACTTCGCTTGATTTCTTTAAGTATATTATTACTGTTTATTATCGATTTTTTCTTTGGAAATATTGTGAACAAAGCTTATCCGTTCGGACATACTTTACATAGTTTTATTGCCTATCAAAAACAAAGCGAGTTGGAAAAAAAATTATGGAATCAAAAAAAATCTTATCGGTATAATGCTATTGAAAATCAGGAGTTTAAAAATGATAGTTTAAACAATACTATTGTCGTTTTAATTACAGAATCTTTACGCAGAGACCATATGAGTTTATACGGATATCACCGAAAAACAAGCCCTAAAACGGATAAAGAAAATTTGGTGGTATATACCGATATGATTAGTCCCGCCAATCAAACGGTCAATTCATTAAGGCGTGTTTTTTCAGAAGCGGAAGGAAATAATGATACTTTATATTTTGCCAAACCTTCCATTATTACCGCATTCAATGAAGCGGGATATCATACGGCTTGGTATAGCACGCAATCCGTTGGAAAAAACGGCGAAAGCAAAAATTCTGTAATTGCCAAAGAATCCGACACGGCGATTTTTAGAAACAATACATATTTGGATGAAATTTTATTAAAAGATTTAGACAATGCTTTGAAACAAAAACATAAGAAAAAATTAATTTTTTTGCACGTTTTCGGGGTTCATTATTTATACAATCATCGTTTTCCTGAAAAATTTGCCAAATTTTCCCTTCAAAATCCCGATAATCATAAACAAGATCAAATCAATAAATACGACGATGCCATAAGATATTCCGATAGTTTACAATATGAAATATTGAGACGCTTAAAAAAACAACCTGGAGAGAAAATATTTCTAACGTTTTCCGACCACGGAGAATCATTATTTGAATCGGGACCGCACATTCAAGGACACGGAGCTTTACATCCTGCAAAAGCCGAATTTAAAGTGCCTTTTGTCTTATGGTTTTCCAAAGAATATAGACAAAATCATCCGGAAATTGTGAAAAATGTAATGGAACAAAAAGATAAACCGGCAATAAATTCCGATTTTTTCTATTCTTTTCCATATTTGGTAGGAATAGAATTTGATGAATTGAAACCCGAAAAAAACTTTTTCACCAATTTATACGACAGAACAAAAGAAAGAAAAGTTGTCAATAGTGCTTTGGAATTATTAAGTTATAAACAATTAAAAGGTAAAGATTAATATGAGTATCATTGATATTGTTAAAAAAGGGGGAATTATAATCTATCCAACGGACACCATTTGGGGAATCGGAGGCGATGCTACCAATCCGCGAGTGATTGAGAAAATATATAAAATTAAAGGGCGAAATAAAGAAAAATCATTTATCATTTTGGTGGACGGATATAAAATGTTACAAAATTATGTTGAAGAAATTCCTATGGAAATTTGGGAAATATTGGAAAAATCCCTAAAACCGACAACCGTTATTTATCCCAATCCTAAAAACTTACCCGAGGAATTATTAGCAAAAGACGGCTCAATTGCCATTAGAATCATAAAAAAAGGATTTGCCAAAGATTTGATAAAAAATATAGGAGTTCCTTTGATTTCCACTTCTGCAAATATTAGCGGTATGTCTTCTCCCAAAAGCTTTGATGATATTGATGCTTCTATTTTGCAAAACGCCGACTATGTTGTAAATTTGCACCGCAAAACCATTTCCGATAAACCGTCCAAAATACTTAAATGGAGCAAAGAAAACGGAATTGAAATTATTAGAGATTAAATGACAAAAAAAATATATCCGGAAGCACTCAACCTTCCTGTTTTTGAAATAATTAAACAAGCCGCCGAAGAACTTGGAGTTGAAACTTTTGTTATCGGCGGATATGTAAGGGATTTTCTATTAAAAAAACAAAAAGCCAAAGATATCGATATTGTTACTTTGGGTAGTGGAATTAAATTAGCAGAGAAAGTAAAAAAGTTATTACCCGGTAAAACCCAATCGGCTTATTATAAAAATTTCGGCACGGCGCTGCTGAAAAATAAGGATTTGGAAATTGAATTTGTAGGCGCAAGAAAAGAATCTTATCATCCCGATAGTAGAAAACCCGCTGTTGAAAATGGGAGTATGGAAGATGATCAAAAGAGACGTGATTTTACCATTAATGCATTGGCTTTGAGTTTGAATGAAGACAATTGGGGACAGTTAATCGATCCGTTTAACGGATTGGATGATTTAAAAAATAAAATCATTCGCACGCCTTTGGACCCGGATATCACTTTTTCCGATGATCCCTTACGTATGATAAGAGCCATTCGCTTTGCTTCCCAATTGGGTTTTATAATACATCCCGACACATTTGAAGCCATTAAACGAAATAAAAAACGTATAAAAATTCTTTCCAAAGAAAGGATAATGGATGAATTCAATAAAATAATGATGCATAATAAACCTTCTACGGGTTTAAAACTTCTATATGAAACAGGGATATTAGATGAATTTTTTCCTGAACTCGGAAAATTACAAGGAGTTGAAGAAAACGAAGGCAAAACGCATAAAGACAATTTTTATCATACTTTGGAAGTTGTAGATAATATTTCAAAACACACTGATAATCTATGGTTGCGTTGGGCAGCGCTTTTGCACGATATAGGAAAACCCGACACCAAAAAATATCACGATAAAAACGGCTGGTCATTTCACGGACACGAATTTTTAGGAGCAAAAATGGTTCCTAAGATTTTTAAACGTTTAAAACTGCCTTTAAATCAACATAAAGATTATGTAGCTAAACTGGTTCGATTAAGCTCTCGCCCATTGTCATTGATAGAAGAAGAAGTTACGGACTCAGCCATCAGACGATTGTTGTTTGAAGCAGGAGACGATATAGATGATTTGATGTTACTTTGTGAAGCCGATATCACGACCAAAAACAAGCAAAAAGAAAAAAAATATAAAGACAATCTAAAAAAAGTTAGAAAAAAACTGATAGAAGTTGAAGAAAGAGATAAAATTCGTAACTTTCAACCACCGGTTTCGGGAAAAGAAATTATGGAATATTTTAATTTAAAGCCATCAAAACCCGTAGGAATGATAAAAGAAGCCATAAAAGAAGCGATTTTGGAAGGAAAAATACCAAATGATAAACAAGAAGCTTTGGATTATATGAAAAAAGTGGGACAGGAAATAATAGAAAGCAATCAATAAAATTTTTACTATTATGATTAATCAATTAAGAGTGATATTGGAAACCGACAAAGATGATGTTTACAGAGATATCGAAATAGAAGAAGATGCAACTTTGGAAGATTTACACAACGTCATTGTTCAAAGTTTTGATTTTGACGGAATCGAGCCTGCTGCATTTTACCTGACCGACGAAGAACTCAACCAAGGGATGGAAATCCCATTGTTTAGTTTTGACGAAACCAAGCCTGTAAATAACGTTATGGGAAATACTTTAATCAAAGATGTTTTGAGCAAAGAAAATCCCAATCTTTTATATGTATATGATTTTTTGAATATGTGGCGTTTTCTGATTCATCTGATGGATCAAAAAGAAGAAAAAGAACCCGGTATTGAGTATCCACAAGTAGTGTTTGCACAAGGTATCAGACCCGAAGATCCACCGGAAATAAATTTTGATAACAGCTCACAAGATGATTCTTTTGATGATAATCTTGATAATCCTTTCGGTGAATTTTATGATTATGATGACGATGAATGGAATTAAAAACTATTTTATAAAAAATTAAATTTTTTATGTCCCGAAAAATCAAATTAAAATATTTTGCTATATTTTTTAGCTTACTTAATTTATTGTTTTATTATTATCCCTTCTATAAATTTATATGGAATAATATTGATGTTTCTACAACAAATGGTATTTTATTAATCATTAGTATTACACTTGCTGCTATAATACTAAACGCATTATTTTTCTACATTATTTTATATTTAACCAGGCGAATTGGAAAATGGTTGTTAACAATTTTATTTATAGTAAATGCTATAGCTGTTTACTTTATAAATACTTATGGAGTAATTATTGATCGCTCTATGATTGGAAATATTTTTAATACCCGTTACGAAGAAGCCAGTAGTTTTTTTTCGTTCCAATTGATAATTTATTTATTTTTCTTAGGGCTAATACCTACTTTTTTATTATTTAAAACAAAATATATTAAGCCTAATTTTAAGACATTTTTATTTAATACATTTTTAGGTTTGGTCTTATTATTTATATTAATCTTTGCTAATGCAAGTAATTGGTTATGGATTGATAAAAATTCCAAAACATTAGGAGCCTTAACGATGCCGTGGTCATATATTGTTAATACAGCCAGATATTATTCTTATAAAAATCATCAAAACAAAAAACAAATTCCACTTCCTGATGCTACCATAAAAAATAATCAAAAGTCTGTTGTAATTTTAGTTATTGGCGAATCAGCAAGGAAAAAAAATTTTTCATTATACGGTTACAAAAAAAATACTAATCCCAGATTATCTCAAATTCAAAATTTACATGTATTTGATGCAACAGCATGTGCAACTTATACTACTGCTGGTGTCAAATGTATTTTAGAGTATAAACATACAAATAAACTATATGAAATTTTACCCAATTATTTATTTAGAAATGGGGTCGATGTAGAATGGAGAACTACTAATTGGGGCGAGCCTACTGTAAAGATTAAAGATTATTTAGAAAGAAAAGATTTAAAAAAAATATGTAAAGGAGAGAAATGTAAATACGACGAAATTTTATTAAGTAATCTGAAAAATCGTATTTTAAATAGCAATAAAAATAAAATTTTAATTATTTTACATACTAGTACAAGTCATGGCCCTGCTTATTATAAAAAATATCCCCCCGAATTTGAAAAATTTACGCCTGTTTGTAGAACAGTCGAAGTATCCAAATGCACACGGCAAGAATTAATAAATGCTTATGATAATACAATTGTTTATACAGATTATTTATTAGCTAAACTTATAAAAGAATTACAAACATTGGAGCAATATCAAAGTATGGTGCTTTTTGTATCAGATCATGGTGAATCCTTGGGAGAAAATAATTTATATATGCATGGAATCCCCAAAAGTTTAGCTCCAAAAGAACAATTAGAAATACCTTTTATTGTTTGGACATCTATAAAATCTAAAAAATTTAAGAAAAATAAATCATTAACTCAACATAATGTTTTTCATACTGTTTTAGATTTTCTTGATATTGATAGCCCTATATTCAATAAAAAAATGAGTATTTTTAAATAATAATCAATTTTATTAGACATAGTGGATTTCCGTTTAAAAATTTTTAAAATAGTAGCAGAATATCTTAGCTTTACCAAAGCTGCTAAAGAATTATATATTAGCCAACCGGCTGTCAGCAAACATATTTCTAGTTTGGAAAATATGCTGAATACCAAATTGTTTTATAGAAAAGGAAACACCATTGTATTGACTGAGTCAGGAAAAGTATTGCTTCGATATGTTTATAAGTTTGAACAACTTAACAACGAAATGAATTTTGAAATAAATGCATTGAATAATCAAATCAAAGGCAAGCTGACAATTGGCGCCAGCACTACTATTGCACAGTACATTTTGCCTGAATTTTTGGCCAAATTTATAAATTATTACCCCGATTTACATATTCAAATAATCAATGGAAATACCTGTAAAATAGAAAATGAATTATCCAAAGGAAAAATTGATTTGGGATTAATTGAAGGACGTATCAAGAAAAAAGAATATAAACATCAATTTTGGCTGAAAGACGAAATCGTTTTTACAGTTAATATTGAAAATCCACTTACAAAAAAAGAATTGCTAAATATTCGTGATATACAAAATATTCCACTTCTAATTAGGGAATCGGGGTCGGGAACATTGGATGTGATTAAATTTCATCTAAATCAACTTCAAATTAAATTATCCGACCTAAAAATAAATATGGAAATCGGTAGTACAGAAGCCATTAAAAACTTTTTGTTACAAAATTCTAATTATGGAGCTTTTCTATCCATTCATAGTATTCTGCCCGAACTTCAAAACAAAAAATTGGCTGTTTTGGATATCAATTCACTTCAAATAGAAAGAGATTTGAATATCATTTTCTTGCCCGATTTACAATCCAAAACTAATAATTTATTTATGAATTTTATCAAGCATTATAACTTTTAGTTATTCATAACAATTAATTGTATTTGCAGAAGCGAAGTTTTTAAACTTCATTTGCAAAAAAAAAATATGGCATTTAGTAAAGAAAATAGAGGAAATACATTAAGCGGTATATTATTTGTAGCTTTGTTTTCCTTGGCAGCAATGTTTATAGCAAACTTCCCGATTTTTAAAAAATTAGCAATTTCACCATTAATTATCGGTATTCTCTTAGGAGTAATTTATGCAAACACATTGAGAAAAAACCTCCCCGAAAATTGGGCGCCGGGAATAGTATTTACTACAAAAAGGATCTTGCGCTGGGGGATCATTTTGTACGGTTTTCGTTTAACCTTTCAAAATATATTAAATGTAGGGTGGTCGGGGTTTTTTATGAGTCTCATTATGTTGGGTTCTACTTTTATCATTGGTTATTTCTTAGGAATCAAAATTTTTAAATTTGACAAGAATACCAGTATTCTCATAAGTGCCGGAAGTTCTATTTGTGGTGCAGCAGCTGTATTAGCTACCGAACCGGTTATCAATGCCAAAGCTTATAAAAGTGTTATTGCAGTTTCTACAGTTGTGATATTTGGAACTTTATCTATGTTTATATATCCATTGGCTTATCAATCCGGATGGATACCGCTAAATCCAAAGGAAATGGGGATGTATATCGGCGGAACTGTTCACGAAGTGGCTCATGTCGTGGGTGCTGGAAATGCAATTTCTCCCGAGGTTGCCAAAATTGCTATTATTGTAAAAATGATTCGTGTGCTTTTGATTGCTCCTTTCTTGATTATTTTGGGGCTATGGTTGTCAAAAAAAGCCAATCTATCATCCAAATCGTCAAAAATACAAGTAACAATTCCTTGGTTTGCTGTATTATTTATATTGGTTGCAGGCTTTAATTCACTTAACCTATTACCCTTGAAATCAATTCATTATATAATTTCTTTGGATACATTTCTATTAACTATGGCAATGACTGCCTTAGGAATGGAGACTAATTTCAAAAAATTCAAAAATGTAGGTCTCAAACCCTTTTACTTGGCATTGAGCATTTATGTATGGTTAATTTTGGGTGGATTTTTTATCGTTAAATTTTTGACACATTTTTTTAATTGATTTTTTCTTTTATATTTTTGAAAAAAATCTTTAAGTGAACAAAGCTGATAAACATTTTTTAGAAAAAATCAGAAGCAAAGTCAGTAAAGCCATAGCAGATTATCAATTAATTAAAGAAAATGATAAAATTCTGGTGGCTATTTCCGGGGGAAAAGATTCAATGGCATTATTGGATATATTAAATAATCGAAAAAAAGCTTTGCCAATAGCTTTTGAATTAAAAGCTGTCCATATTCAACTGAACGATATCCCCTATTATACCGATGAAAAATATTTACAAGAATTTTGTAACCAACGAAATATTGAATTTGAATTAATTCAAGATGATATAAAAATTATACATGAAAATAAACAACCTTGCTTTTATTGTGCTTGGAATAGGCGAAAATTGTTATTTAAATATGCTGTTGACAATGGATTTAAAAAAGTATGCTTTGGTCATCATATGGATGATGTGGTTGAAACTTTATTGATGAATATGATCTATCATGCAGAACTCAGCAGTTTTCCTGTAAAAATTAAAATGTTTGATGGAATTTTGGAAATAATTCGTCCTTTAGTTTATATAACCGATAAAGAGTTGCAGCGTTATGTAAAATTAATAAATTATAAACCTCTCCCCTATGATTGTCCTTTTGCGGAATTCAATCATAGAGAAAAATTCAGAAAATTTATTAAAGAATTATATCTTTTGCATCCGGATGCTTCCAAAAATATATTCAAATCCTTAAAAAATATAGATTTAAAACATTTACCGTGATACTTTGTATCTTACAAATTTTTTTACTCCTATCGTTCGTTGTATTTTAATTTAATTCTAATAGCACTGGATTCGAACCAGTGACCCTCCCGATTGTAATCGGGATGCTCTGAACCAATAATTTAAGTATCCTCAATTAATTGCTTGATTTTTGCTTTACTTTTCCAAGATTTTATTTTCCTTTCCAAAGCATAAGCATCCGTTTTTGTTGAAAATTCTTTTCTAAAAACAATTTTCCAATCTTTAGCCTGTCCGGTAAAACCTTTATGCAAAGACAGATGTTTCCTTAAACGTTCGGATAAGTTATTTGTATGACCAATATAATATTTATCCAAGATTTCAGAATATAATATGTAAGTATAATAAGGCATAAATAAATATAAAAAATCCGATAGTAAAAATTACCGGATTTTATATGTGGGCGATACTGGATTCGAACCAGTGACCCTCCCGATTGTAATCGGGATGCTCTGAACCAATAATTTAAGTATCCTCAATTAATTGCTTGATTTTTGCTTTACTTTTCCAAGATTTTATTTTCCTTTCCAAAGCA
>JALSPZ010000182.1 GCA_026985675.1 Flavobacteriales bacterium | reverse complement strand
CTCAATTTAGAATAGGCTATGCTTATGATTTTACCACTACCGAATTACGAGAATTTAATAGTGGCACGCACGAATTGATGTTAGGTTATGATTTGTTTTATGTTGACAATAAGCGTATCCGTTCTCCGAGATTTTTTTAACCCAAATAAAAAGCGACTATGAGACTAAAAATAAAAGAAATATTAATATTGAGTTTGCTGTTATCAGTAATAAGCTTAAACGCACAAAGTTCAAAGCAAAAGAAAGCAGATAAATACTATTATGAATTTGCTTATGATAAAGCAGCATCATTATATGAGAGTTTACCGGAAAAAACACCGAATATTTACCGAAATTTGGCTAAAAGCTATGTAATGTTAGGTGAGTTGGATAAGGCAGAAAAAACTTATCAAACCTTAATGAATACGGGTAAATATATACCGGAGGATGTTTATAATTATGCCAAAGTCTTATTGATGAATAAGAAGTATGATATGGCAGCAGACTGGATGCAGAAGTATTATAAATTGAACCCTGAAGATAGTAGAGCTAAGCGTTTTATGGAAGATCCGGATTACTATAAAGAATTGGTTAAACCGGATTCAAAAATTAAATTAAGTAATTCCGATATTAACACTGCCTATCAAGATTTTTCAGCGGTTTACTATGGTAAAGATGCAGTTGTGTTTACATCGAGTAGAGATAAGAAATTAATAAGTCATAGAAATTGGAATGGTAACCGTCAACCCTATTTGGATTTATATATAGCTGATTTGGATGGCAACAATAAGTTGTCCAATCCGCGTAAGTTTATTCCTACTGTAAACAAAAAATATCATGATGGACCGGCTACATTCAATGAGAAGGGAGATTATATGGTAGTTACAAGGAATGTTTATGATCAGAAGAATTTGGAAGATAATAAATTGATGTTGTATGATTCTAATTATGATGGTACTTATTGGTCGGATCCTAAGTCTATAGAAACCTTAAACAGTTTGGATTATTCTACGGGGCAAGCCAGTTTAAGTCCTGACGGACAAGTGATGTATTTTGCATCGGATAGACCCGGAGGATTTGGCGGCGTGGATATTTATCGCAGTAAGCGTAACGGAGACGGCAGTTGGGGACCAGCCGAGAATTTAGGTCCTGAAGTAAACACCGAAGGTAATGAGATGTTTCCATTTTATGATGCTAAAGGGAACTATTTGTTTTATTCATCGGATGGTTTACCCGGTTTAGGTGGTTTGGATATTTTTGTTACCAAAGTAAGAAGAGACGGAAGTTTTACTGAGCCCTTGAATATGGGTGCGCCTATTAATAGTAATGCAGACGATTTTGGTTTTGTATACAAAGAAGATGGTACCGGCTTTTTGTCTTCCAATAGAGTAGGAGGTAAAGGAGATGATGATATTTATAGTTTTTCTAATTTGAATACCTTTAAGAATAAAGTTCAAGACTGTTATATCAGTGGAGTAGTTAAGGATAAAGAAAATGGTGAAATATTAAGTTTTTCACGGGTTTATTTATTTGATAACAATGGAAAACAAATAGATTATCAAGAGACGAAATTGGATGGCAAATATGAATTTCCGATAGATTGTGACGGCAAATATAAATTAGTAGCTTTACAAGACGGATATATCAAGGCTATGGATGATGTAGATGCATCTATGGTAGATACCCCGAATATTGTCAAAGATTTTGCTTTGTTAAAAGTAGGTTATGATGAATATAAGAAAGCCAAAGATATGTGTAGTATCCACATCAAGCCGATCTATTATGATTTGGACAAATTCTATATACGATATAAAGATAAAGTGGAATTGGATAAGATAGTTGAGTTATTAAATAAATATCCTGATATGGTATTGGAAATAGGTTCACATACTGATAGTAGAGCTACTAAGCAGTATAATGTTCAATTATCTAAAAACAGAACAAATTCGGTAGTTAAATACTTGATTAATCACGGGATAAATAAAGATCGCTTGGTGCCGAAATGGTTTGGCGAGATTTATCCTGTAAATGGTTGTGTTGACGGAGTAAAATGTTCTGAAGCAGAACATCAACTAAATAGAAGAACCGAATTTAAGATTTTGAATTGTGTTCAATAAAGAAAACTGCTAATTGATAAAAAATAAAAACAGCCTCAAAATTTTTTGAGGCTGTTTTTTTAAAAAACTTCACAAATTGATAATTGTCAATTTTTGGAAATTTTAAAATTGTATATTTGTTTTAAATTTAAAAAAATAATTATGAGCATATTAAAATCTTCAGTAGAAAAAAAGATGGGGTTGGCACTAGCAGGACTTTTTTTAGTCTTTTTTTTATTTGTCCATCTGGCTATCAACTTAACCCTGATTTACCCGGGTAAAGAAGCATTTGATGCGGCAGTTGAATTTATGGCAACCAATCCGTTTATTCAATTAATGCAACCGATTTTATTTTTGGTATTTGCTTTCCATATTTATATGGCAATTTATTTGGAGCTTACCAACCGGAGTAAACGTTCAGTAAAATATGTAAAAAATAATCCGGGGGCTAATTCATCTTGGGTATCAAGGAACATGATTTGGACCGGGCTTATGATTTTTGGTTTTTTATTACTGCATCTTTATAATTATTTTTTACCCTTTAAAACCCAAAATATATCAGATCATTATGAATTGGTTATTTCACTATTCAAAAACCCGGTTTATACCTTTATCTATGTATTGGCTTTTGTAGCTTTAGGTTTACATTTAAGCCATGGTTTTCAATCAGCTTTTCAAACCTTTGGGGTTCCAAGGGAAAAGTGTAATAGACCATTGGTAATTTGTGGAAATATTATATCCATTATCTTGGCAGTTGGTTTTTCTGCTATTGCTATTTATTTTTATTTTAATTAAAAAATATTGAATATGACAACAATAAATGTTAAAGAAGGAAGTCCATTACAAGCTCATATTCCCGAAGGAAATTTGCCTGACAAATGGACTATATATAAAGACAAAATTCGTTTGGTAAGTCCTGCCAATAAAAGAAAATTGGATATTATTGTCGTGGGTACAGGTCTTGCCGGTGCGTCTGCTGCCGCTTCATTGGCAGAATTAGGATATAATGTAAAAGCTTTTGCTTTTCAGGATTCACCTCGTCGCGCACATTCTATTGCAGCACAAGGAGGAATTAATGCTTCCAAAAACTATCAAAATGACGGAGATAGTGATTGGAGATTATTCTATGATACCATCAAAGGTGGCGATTATCGTGGGCGTGAAGCCAATACATATCGATTGGCGGAAGTGTCGGGTAATATTATAGATCAAGCCGTGATGCAAGGGGTTCCTTTTGCTCGTGATTATGGCGGATTATTGGATAATCGTTCTTTTGGTGGAGTTCTGGTATCAAGAACATTTTATGCCAAAGGACAAACCGGGCAACAATTACTTTTAGGAGCATATTCGGCTTTAAACAGACAAATAGCCCGTGGAAAAGTTACGATGTATAATCGTCATGAGATGTTGGATTTGGTAGTTGTAGACGGTCATGCCAGAGGAATTATTACGCGTAATTTGGTAACAGGTGAAATAGAGCGTCATTCAGCACATGCCGTTGTTTTGGGAACAGGAGGATATAGTAATGTTTATTTCTTATCAACCAATGCTATGGGTTCCAATGCAACTGCCGCTTGGCGTGCACATCGCAAAGGAGCATATTTTGCCAATCCGGCTTTTGTCCAAATTCATCCCACTTGTATCCCCAGAAGTTCCGAACATCAATCCAAACTTACTTTGATGTCCGAATCTTTACGTAATGACGGTCGTATTTGGGTACCGAAGAAACTAGAAGATGCCAAAGCATTACGTGAAGGACGATTAAAACCCAATGATATCCCCGAAGAAGATAGAGATTATTATTTGGAAAGAAGATATCCTGCTTTTGGAAATTTGGTTCCGCGTGATGTGGCTTCCAGAGCTGCCAAGGAACGTTGTGATGCCGGTTTTGGAGTAAATAAAACAGGTGAAGCCGTATTCTTGGATTTTGCTACGGCTATTGAAAGATATGGTAAAGAACAAGCACATCTTAAAGGTTTAAATAACCCTTCAAAAGAAGAAATTAAAGAGTTAGGGAAAAAGGTAATTGAACAAAAATATGGTAATCTTTTCCAAATGTATGAAAAAATTGTTGATCAAAACCCTTATGAAACACCTATGATGATTTATCCGGCTAATCATTATACCATGGGAGGATTATGGGTAGATTATGATTTACAATCCAATTTAAAAGGACTTTTTGTTATTGGAGAAGCCAATTTCTCAGATCATGGAGCCAATCGTTTGGGAGCTTCTGCATTGATGCAAGGTCTTGCAGATGGATATTTTATTTTACCTTATACCATAGGAGATTATTTGGCAGATTATATTCGCGAAGGCAAAATTCCAACAGATACACCCGAATTTAGTGAAGCGGAAGAGAAAGTTAAGAAAGAAATTGACTTTTTCTTAAATAATAATGGGAAACATTCCGTAGATTATTTCCATAAAAAATTAGGAAAAATTATGTGGGATAAAGTAGGAATGAGTAGAAATGCAGAAGGATTGCAAGAAGCAATTAAAGAAATTCAAGAACTCAGACATCAATTCTGGAAAGAAATTAAAGTTCCCGGAAAAGCCAATGAATTTAATCAAGAATTGGAGAAAGCCGGTTATGTTGCGGATTTCTTGGAACTTGGAGAATTATTGGCATTGGATGCACTCAATAGAAATGAATCTTGTGGAGGACATTTTAGAGAAGAATATCAAACACCAGACGGAGAGGCTTTACGTGACGACGAGCATTATGCCTATGTAGCCGCTTGGGAATATCCTGCAAAACCTTATGAACGTTATTCAAAACCGGTATTCCCCAGTGAGTCTATCTTACATAAAGAACCTTTGAAATTTGAATTTGTTACCCCTACAACCAGAAGTTATAAATAAGAAAACTATGAAATTAAATTTAAAAATCTGGCGACAAAATGGACCTAACGACAAGGGTCGTATGGTCGATTATAAAATAGATGGCGTTGATTCCGACATGTCTTTTTTGGAAATGTTGGATATGCTCAACGAACAATTGATCGCAAAAGGAGAAGAACCGGTAGCTTTTGACCACGATTGTCGGGAAGGAATTTGCGGAATGTGTTCCTTGTATATCAATGGTGAAGCACATGGACCCGACAGATTGACAACTACTTGCCAATTACATATGCGAAAATTCAAAGATGGAGATACAATTTATATCGAACCTTGGAGAGCCAATGCGTTTCCTGTGATCAAAGACTTGGTGGTGGACAGAAGTGCTTTAGATCGTATTCAGCAAGCTGGAGGGTACATTTCCGTAAATACCTCAGGTAGAACGGTTGATGCCAATAATATTCCTATTCCTAAAAAAGATGCCGATGATGCATTTGATGCAGCTACTTGTATCGGCTGCGGTGCTTGTGTTGCCACTTGTAAAAATTCTTCGGCAATGCTTTTTGTTTCTGCAAAAGTGGCTCAATTTGCCAAATTGCCTCAAGGAAGGGTTGAAGCAGCAGATAGAGTTCAAAATATGATTGCCGCTATGGATGCCGAAGGTTTTGGAAGCTGTACCAATACAGGTGCTTGTGAAGTGGAATGTCCTAAGGGAATTTCTCTTACAAATATTGCTATTTTAAATAAAGAGTTTTTATTGGCTCAAACAAAATAGAATTAAAAGTTTATTTACTTATAAAAATTTCCCGCCGGCGAAGCCGGCGGGAAATTTTTATATAATCTCAATTAGTTTATGACGAAAAGTTTTTCTTCTCGTATTTCTTAACAGTCCAAAAACTTAATTTATAAGCCAAATAAATCAATATTGGCCAACTGATAAAATGTATTAAAGCGTATGTCATGATTATAATTTTTTAATATTTTATTTCTTCGTTTTTTACTTCTTCTTTGGATAATTTATGACTATCCATTGATTTCCATGCCCATATAATATATCCTACTACAAAAGGAACCATTAGAGAAACATAAGACATCACAACCAATGTAAATCTGCTGGAAGAACTATTGGCAATGGTTAATGAGCTTTGCAAATCATAAGTGGATGGATAGTAGGATGTATTATTAAACGCAGCAAGGAAAAATAAGCCCATAACGGTTATCATTGTCCCTATACCGGTTTTCCAAAAAGCTTTTTCATCGTTCTTGAAAATTCCGTTAAAAATTCCCCATAGTACTAAAATGATTCCTATCAGTAAAAAGATTAGTAGTATTGGACTTTCAATTAAGTTGTTGAAATATTTGTGAGGTTGAAAGAATACTTCCCGGGTATCCGGATTAACGGCAAACCCATCGATAAACATTAATCGAATTATCCAGAATAAGAAAAATATCAAAAATAATACACTATTTCTTTTCAAACATTTGTTGGCTCGCTCCAAAATATTCTGGTCATCCACCATTTTTTTTGTATAAAGCAATGCAATTACACGAACTAGAAAAAAAACAGCTAATCCCAATGCTAAATTTTGAAGGAAAGCCAAATTTTCTGTCGTCCAAATAGCTTCCAAACCATGCCAAGGACTTTCCCATTGGGAAATAACCGCTTTGACATTATTGTTTAAGTTGGCGATTCTTGCTTTATCAATGGAAAAAGGACTACCCGTAAAGAAAGTGGAAACGGCTACGCCAAGAAAAACAGGAGCTATTATTCCATTAATAAACAAAAAAGTTTCATAAGTTTTGCTTCCTAAAAAATTATTTTTCTTTTTTCTATATTCATAAGATACTGCTTGGATAATGAAAGCAAATAAAATAATCATCCAAACCCAATAAGCTCCTCCGAAACTGGTGGAGTAGAATAGAGGAAAAGAAGCAAAAAATGCTCCCCCAAAAGTAACCAAGGTTGTAAAGGTTATTTCCCATTTATGACCGAATAAATTTATAATTACGGTTTTTTCATCTTCGGTTTTAGCCAATTTATTCAATAGAGTTTGTCCTCCTTGAACAAATAATAGAAATACTAGTGCACCACCTAAAAAAGCGATGATAAACCACCAGTAATGTTGTAAGTTTTCGTATGATAATTTTTCAAACATAGTCGTTATATTTTAATTGGAAAATCCGTTTTTGATTGTAGTGGTCATTATTTTTATTTCGGCGATCAGTAAAGCCGTAAAAACTATAAAGAATAACGCAAAGGTTATCATTACACCTGTTGTTTCAATATGAGAAACAGCAACCATTGTAGGCATCAGATCTTGAATAACCCAAGGCATACGACCGGCTTCGGCTGTTATCCAACCCAATTCTTGTGCCATAAAACCGAAGGGTAATCCCAAAACACCCAAAATTAATAGCCATTTTTTCTTTTCGATATTGTTTTTCATTATACTTCTGTAAACCAACCAGAAAAATACCAAAAACCAAGTTCCTAAAATAACCATAGTGTGAAAAGATAGAAAAGTTATGGTTACCGGAGGAATAAGCTCATTTATATCTTGTCCATAAAAATACCCGTATCCAAAATCTTTGAAATGTTCTTCCATAATTTTCAGTTTTTTGGCTGCTTCTTCTTCGTTGCCGGCTTTTTTAGCTTTTTTGTATGCAGCCAATGCTTCAATAGCTATTTTTCCACTGGCAATTCGTTCTTTATAAGAAGGGATACCTTCTTTTGGATTTCCTTCCACCAAATCTTTAATTCCCGGAACAAAGGCGTTAGGGTCATTAAAGGCTAATATTGAAAGCCCGTAAGGAATTTCCAAACCTTCAATTTCAACATCCGTTTGATTTCTTCCGGCCAAATCGTCTCCAATGGCATTGATAAAATCTTTATCTTTTTTATGAGAAGGTTTTCCAATCGCGATTAATGGAGCTCCTCTCGTACCTTTATATAAACCTTCCATAGCGGCTAATTTCATCGGTTGATATCTAGCTACTTGTTTGGCCGAACCATCTCCTGTTATAATAGTGGCTAATATTGCCAAAAAACCAAATACGGAAGCCAAAAGCATACTATATTTGGCATAAACTTTATCTTTTCCTTTAATTATCAACCAAGCACTGACCGCAATTACAAATAATGCCGAAAAAGTATAGGCGGATGTAATGGTATGAATAAATTTATTGACCGCAACCGGATTAAATAATACTTGCCAAAAATCTACCATTTCATTTCGCATAGTGTCGGGATTAAATTTCATGCCAATTGGATTTTGCATCCAACCGTTGGCAACCAAAATCCATAGCGCCGAAAGGTTACTCCCGATGGCTACTAACCAAGTGGAAATTAGGTGAGCTTTTTTGCTGACTTTGTTCCAACCAAAGAACATAATGGCTATAAAGACTGATTCCATAAAAAATGCCATTATTCCTTCAATTGCCAAAGGGGCACCAAAAATATCTCCGACAAACCAAGAATAATTTGACCAGTTGGTGCCAAATTCAAATTCCAAAATTATTCCGGTAGCCACACCAATTGCAAAGTTAATTCCAAAAAGTTTTAACCAGAATTTTTCAATTTTCAGCCATTTATCATCCCCTGTTTTATAATAAATGGTCTCCATAATGGCTAACATAAAGGATAATCCCAAAGTTAGCGGGACAAATATCCAGTGATACAAGGCCGTTAGGGCAAATTGTGCTCTGGACCAATTAACTAAACTCCAATCAATGTGTTCCATAATTTATTTTTTATCATTAGTAATTATCAATTGCTTTTCTATATATTGAATTCTTTCTTTGTCCGTATGAAAATTTTCTTTTAAAATATCGGGAAAAAAGAAAAGTTTTAAAATGGCAAACATAACAAAGAGTTTGATTAAAATAATTAACCATAACTTTTTTCCTCGTGTGCTCATATCACGAAAACCTTCGTAATAAAAATTCCATATTTTTTTTAGAATCATTCTAAATAAATTTATATTGCAAAGTTAGAAAGTCTGTAAATTAAAAGCAAGTAAAAATTTATAATATTTTCAAAAAATTTAATAGTAAATTATAATATTTTTAATAATTGACTTTATGTAATAAAAATTACAAAAAAAGCTACCCAATGATGAGTAGCTTTATCTAAAAAGATTTTATAAATTTTTAAGCCAATACTTCTTGAACTTTATCGGCAGCTTCTTGAAATTCGGTAACAAAATGAACGGGAATGCCACTTTTTTCTATAAGTTCTTTGGCTTTATCGGCATTGGTTCCTTGCAGACGGACAATAATCGGGACGTGTATTTCACCTTTCATATTGTTGTAGGCATCGACAATCCCTTGGGCTACGCGGTCCGCACGAACAATTCCACCGAAAATATTGACTAAAATAGCTTTAACTTTCGGGTCTTTCAAAATAATACGGAAACCTTTTTCCACACGTTCGGCATCGGCAGTTCCTCCCACATCGAGGAAATTGGCAGGATCACCTCCGGCTTGTTTAATCAAATCCATTGTTGCCATAGCCAATCCGGCGCCATTTACCATACAACCGACATTTCCGTCCAAAGCCACATAACTCAATCCTGCTTCTTTGGCTTCCACTTCCACAGGATTTTCTTCACGTGTATCGCGCATTTCAGCTATATCTTTGTGTCGGAACAAGGCATTATCGTCAATTACCACTTTGGAATCCACTGCCAGAATTTTATTGTCGGAAGTTTTTAAAACGGGATTGATTTCAAATAAAGACGCATCGTTTTTTGTGTAAGCATCGTAAAGAGCTTTTACAAATTTTACCATTTCTTTAAAAGCTTGTCCGCTTAATCCCAAATTAAAAGCTATCCGTCGGGCTTGAAAATCTTGTAGCCCGTGAGCAGGATCAATTTCTTCTATAAAAATTTTATCGGGCGTTTTTTCTGCAACTTCTTCAATGTTCATTCCACCTTCGGGAGAATACATAATCATATTTTTTCCTTTTCCTCGATTGAGCATTACACTCATATAGTATTCTTCGGGTTTGGTTTCTCCGGGATAGTAAACATCTTCAGCAATCAATACTTGATTTACTTTTTTTCCTTCGGGCGGCGTTTGTGGTGTTATCAATTGCATCCCGATAATTTTGGAAGCCAATTCTTTGACTTCATCTAGATTTTTAGCCAATTTTACTCCACCGCCTTTTCCTCGTCCACCTGCATGAACTTGTGCTTTGACCACATACCATTGAGTTCCTGTTTCTTCGGTAAGTTTTTTTGCAGCTTCAACAGCTTTTTCGGGAGTGTCAGCAACATATCCGCGTTGAACTCTTACGCCGGATTTGCTTAATATTTCTTTACCTTGATATTCGTGTAAATTCATAATGTATTTTTTATTTTTTAAATCTTAATTATCCATTGTATGCAAATGTAATAAATTGTTTGTATTTTGTTCTAACAAAAATCAGGTTTTTTATTTGTAAACCAATTCCGTCCTAAATATTTTTTTAAAACAAAAGTAATGTTTTGATTTATAATAAGTTGAGTGTGTTTTTAAGCATTAGGGGATTAAATTCACAAGCTAATGAATTTAGCCTTTTCGGCATACGAGGATTTTTCGTAAAATTTGAAGTGAATGGAACGTAAAACTGTCTGCTGTGTGAGGTTACGTTAAGGTTGTATTTAGAAAAAATA
>JALSPZ010000181.1 GCA_026985675.1 Flavobacteriales bacterium | reverse complement strand
CGTTTTCAACGGGAACATATCGTATTTTTGCCCAGTCCATCATATCTGCAACAAATTCTACTATATCATCGGGTTGAACAGTTAAAATATCAGTTTGCATAACTTCTTCAACTAACAAATCCGAAGGTTTCCAATGTGGAAGGTCGTTAAATTCGGGAATTTTCCATTGATGAATGGGTATTTCGTGTATTTGATTTTCGATAGTTTTTTCCGTAATTAAGCTCAATATTTCTTCTTTGGATGCTTTTTCTTGAAATTCTTTAAAAGTATTTAACATCCAGTTGCTTCCGGTAGTTTCTTTTTTTATTCTTTCTTCAATTATTTCCAAATATTTATCGATATCATTTGCATCGATATTTTTACTTTGTAAACCTTCTTTGGCAACCGGCAGAAGTTCTTTAAGGACTAATTCTTTAAGCGGATAACGTTTATGATTAAACCAAATAAAATTTTTGGCTATTCCGCTTCTGGCGGCAGCAAAGAAATTGTCTTTGGCTTCATCAAAAAACATATATTTTCTCACATCATCTATTTGATTACTGTATCCTTCCATCAATCCCAACCAGAAAGCTGTATTAGCCATTTCATCGATAACGGTAGGTCCGGCAGGGAACATTCGTGCTTCTATACGCAAATGGGGTTTTCCTCCGGCAATACCGTAAACCGGCCGGTTCCAGCGATAAACTGTGGAATTATGAACCGTTAGTGCTTTAAGGATAGGGGTTTTTCCTTGTCGCACCATTTCCAAGCTGTCTTCTTCAAAATCTGCTCCTAATAGAACCCGATACCTTAAAATATCTTCTCTGAATAAATCCAAGACGGAATTTTTTACCCAATCGGTCCCGAAAGTAACACGGGGGTGATGTTCACGTATATGTTCCGTAGAAACTCTGGTATCAATTGCTTGTTGAAAAAGTGCGATACGTGTTTCCCGCCACAATCGTTTTCCAAAGAGCAGAGGAGCGTTTACACTTACGGCTAATGCAGGTCCGGCAATGGCTTGTGCGATATTGTATTTTTTTACAAAGTCGTCGGGGTCCACTTGCAAATGCACTTGAAATCCGGTATTGGCAGCTTCTATCATTCCGCTGTCCAGTTTAATATTTAATTCGTCCAGCCCATAAATGTTTATCAAAAATTCCTCGCCACGCATTTTACGTAAGGAGTCCATTAAGGCATAATATCGTTGTATGGGCGTGATATTATCTCGGCTGACATCAAATTTTCTAATGGTCGGCAAAATTCCGGTTAGTATTATATCTCCTTGGTGTTTATTAACGATTTTTCTAATTTTTGCCAAATCTTTTATGATTTCTTCTTCCATCATTGATATGGCTTTCCCTTCAAATTTTTGGGGAGAAGCATTGGTTTCCAGGTTAAATTTTGCCAATTCGGGGCTTAAATTTTCCATTTGGGCTTCCTCCAAAATTTTGAGATTGATAGGATAGGGCTTAAAATTTTTATCGACCAAACAAAACTCTTGTTCGGCTCCAATTTTGTAAGTTCCCGTTTCAAATTTTCCTTCTTCAAGCATTTTTTCCATTGCTTGAACATCTCTTAATAAATGTCTGGTAAATTCTCGGATTTCTTTTTCGGAATTTCCCATTTTTACATTAAAATCGCCCATTTTTTATTGGTTTTAATCAAATAATCATAACAAAAGTATTTAAAGTTTTTAATTTATATAAAAACATTGAAAAAAAACGTAAAAATTTATATTAATTTTAAAATATAATCCGAAATATATTATTTTTCGTAATTTATAAAACTATTTTTTAATTTATTGGTAATTTTTTATAATATTTTTTTGCAGTTACCTTTTGATTCTATAACAAGAAATCATTTACCTTTGTATTCATAAATTTTATACGTATGAAAGGACAACAAACGGTTTTGTATCTTATGGGTATTTTGGTTTTTTTCTTGGTTTTGGTTTTGCTTCTGCAAATGTTTGGCATTTTTTAATGATAAAAAGGAGAAATATTTTACTTTATTATTTTGAAACAAATAGATCCTAAAATATTAAAAAAAATAAAAATTATCTTATCGATTGCCCTCATTTTTGCGGGGTAAAATCCTTACAATCAAAAACTTGTGTACCGATAAGTTCAGCTTTGATTTTATTACTTCTTTACACAAGGATGTTTATTGAGAATAAAATCGGGCAAAAGAAATTTTGATTGTATTAAGATATATAGCTAAAAAAAATTTCCATTAAATACTTATCTGTCTTGTTATTTTATCAATGGATCATTCTACCAAAAAATTTAAATAAAAATATAGCTAATCCAACGACCAAACCTATAATTATAAAAACTCCAACTATAACAAAAAAAATCAATACCATACCCCAAATACTTCTCAATAGTAATTTGAGTTTATTGGGTTCTTGTTTATAATAAAAAGCAAAATAAAAAGCCGGATAAAATAAAAATGATATGATTTGATAAATAGCAAATCCTTCAAGATTTATATTATTCAAAATTATCAAATTGGGGATGCTTGCAATTAACAAATAAAAAATTTGTATAAAAACCACGATATAAAAATGTTCGGCAAAATTATTTTTATATTTTTTGAAAGCTAAATAAAATCCGTAA
>JALSPZ010000180.1 GCA_026985675.1 Flavobacteriales bacterium | reverse complement strand
GTGACGGGAACAAACGGCAAAACCACTATCGCTACTTTGTTATATAGACTATTTAAAAAATTAGGATATAAGAGCGGTTTGTTATCCACGGTAAAAATTATGGTGGACGAACAGGAATTTTCCGCAACACATACGACTCCTGATCCTTTGATGTTAAATTTCTATTTGGACAAAATGTTTAAAACAGGGGCTGAATATGTTTTTATGGAAGTCAGTTCACACGGAATAGCACAAAAAAGAATCGATGCATTGGATTTTGATGGAGCTATTTTTACCAATTTGACACACGACCATTTGGATTATCACAAAACTTTTATAGAATACAGGGACATTAAAAAACGTTTTTTTGACGGTTTAAAACCGGAAGCTTTTGCATTGGCAAACGCCGATGATAGAAACGGACTGTTTATGCTACAAAACACCCAAGCAAAAAAATATACTTATGCTTTAAAAAATCCGGCGGATTTCAAAGCCAAGATTTTGGAGCAAAATTTTACGGGGATGCTTTTGCAAGTGGATCAAAAAGAGGTTTGGGTGCAATTAATCGGACAATTCAATGCTTACAATATTTTGGCTGTTTATGCAACAGCTGTTCTTTTGGGATTAGACCAATTTGACGTATTGAAAATATTAAGCCAATTGCAAAGTGTGGACGGACGTTTTGAAATCATTCTTTCTCCCGAAGGAAAAGTTGCGATTGTGGATTATGCACATACACCCGATGCTTTGGAAAATGTATTGAAAACCATCAATGCCATTCGTCCGCAAAATACCGAGAAGCTAATTACCATAGTAGGAGCGGGAGGAAATAGAGATAAAACCAAACGTCCCGAAATGGCGAAAGTTGCTGTAAAAAATAGCGACCAAGTTATTTTTACATCGGATAATCCCAGAGACGAAGATCCCGAAAAAATCATTGACGATATGGAAGCGGGTGTACCGGGAGAACATTATAAAAAGACTTTACGAATTACAGATCGAAAGCAAGCCATTAAAGCAGCAGTGCAATTTGCCAATCCCGGAGATATTATTTTGATTGCCGGAAAAGGACACGAAAATTATCAAATTATTAAAGGAGTAAAATCCCATTTTGATGATAAGGAAGAAGTAAAATCAGCATTTGAACCCAATAAAGTTCACTAAAAATATTTGAAGATGTTATACTATATATTTGAACATTTTTTAAAAGATATACCCGGCTCGGGCTTGTTTAATTACTTGTCATTTCGTTCGGGAATGGCTTTTATAACGGCATTGCTGTTTTCCATAACTATCGGAAAGAAAATTATTTTGAAACTCAAAGGGCTGCAAATCGGAGAAAGCGTTAGGGATTTACAATTAGCCGGACAAAAAGAAAAAGAAGGAACGCCGACAATGGGAGGGATAATTATAATTTTGGGCACATTAATTCCTGTTTTGTTTTTTGCCGACCTGTCCAATGTTTATGTTCAATTATTGATTTTGACGGTTATTTGGATGGGGCTTATCGGTTTTATAGACGATTATATCAAAGTTTTCCTAAAAAATAAAGAAGGTCTGAAAGGAAAGTTTAAAATTATAGGACAAGTAGGTTTGGGTTTGGTTGTAGGTTTGGTAATGTTATTAAGTCCGCAAATCACAATCAAAACCGAAGATCATAGTCCCCAAGCACAGGAGTTAAAATTGGGAGAGCGTTTCAATCCGGCGGAAAAGTCATTGAAAACCACGATGCCTTTCTTTAAAAATAATGAAATTGATTACGGAAAGTTTTTTCCTAATTCGCCGGCTATTACTTGGACACTTTTTATAATATTCGTCATTTTGGTAATTACGGCTGTTTCCAATGCTGCAAATTTAACCGACGGTATCGATGGTTTGGCTGCCGGAACTTCTGCAATTATTGTTATAGCGCTAGCTATTTTAGCTTGGATTTCGGGAAATATTCTGATAGCCGACTATTTGAACATAATGTATATTCCTAAAATCGGAGAAGTGTCTGTCTTTATCAGTGCTTTTGGTGGTGCTTTGGTAGGATTTCTTTGGTATAATGCGTTTCCGGCGCAAGTATTTATGGGCGATACCGGAAGTTTAACTATTGGTGCGGTAATAGCTGTTGTAGCCATTTTTATCAGAAAAGAATGGTTGTTACCTGTTTTGGCCGGAATTTTTGTAATGGAAAATCTTTCGGTTATCATTCAAAAATTTTGGTTTAAATACACCCGAAAAAGATATGGAACCGGAAGAAGAGTTTTTTTGATGGCACCTTATCATCATCATTTTCAAAAAAAAGGTTGGCACGAGAATAAAATTGTTGTGAGATTTTGGATTGTAGGGATTATTCTTGCCGCTATCAGTATAATAAGTTTAAAAATCAGATAACACACATAAAATCAATTGAAAAATGACAGTATATAATAAAAATTTAGCTTCCGCAATGACGGACAATCTTTTGAAAATCCGAAAGAAAAATTTGAGAAATTCTTTTCGTGATTTTTCTGATGTTGAGCATAGGATGGAACTCGTGGCTGAATTGAATAAGATAATTTTTATAAATGATTCCAAAGCTGAAACTGCCAATGCTACTTATTTTGCTTTGCAAAGTGTAAAAAAACCGGTGGTATGGATTGCAGGCGGGGAGGATTCGCAGACCGATTATGAAGATTTGTTACCCTTGGTTCGATTAAAAGTAGAAGCAATTATAATGATAGGTAAAGATAATACCAAATTATATGAGAGTGTTAAAGACAGTATTGCTCATTTTTATCAAGTAAATGATTTGCGAGAAGCCGTTTGGCTTGCTCGTGAAATCAGTTTCAAAGGAACGACGGTTTTGTTTTCTCCTGCGGCAAAACCCGAAGGAGAATTCAAAAATTACGAAGAAAGAGGTTTAATGTTTAAAAAAATTGTAAGAGAATTAATATAAATGACAAAATTTTTTCAAAATATCAAAGGCGATCGAACGCTATGGGTTTTTATCAGTTTGCTGATGTTGTTTTCCATAGTAGTGGTTTACAGTGCCAGTAGTAATTTGGTAAATACTTACGGCACGATATCTTCTTGGCAATTTATTTTGAAACACGCTATTTTATTAGGAATGGGATTTTTTGTAATGTATGTGGTCCATTTAATGAATGAAAAAGCTTTTTTGATCTTGTCGCATATCGGGATATATTTGGTTATTGTGTTATTGTTGTATACGTTGTCAAGAGGAACCATAATGGGTGGAGCAAATGCCAGTCGTTGGATTTATATTCCGGTGGTCGGTAGTTTTCAGCCTTCTACATTGGCTTTCTTGGTTTTGATGATGTTTACCGCAAGATTTATCGGACGCAAAAACGGTAATTTGATGGCGTTTACTGATGCTTTTAAAACTTATTGGATATGGGTTTTTGCTATTGTGGGACTGGTTTTGCCTGCCAACTTATCAACTGCTGCTTTAATGTTTTCAATGGTTTTGATTATACTTTGGATAGGAGGATACCCTTGGAAAGACCTTTTAAAAGTATTGGGAATTTCTTTATTTGGCGTGGTCTTTCTGATATTATTGATCAAAGCTTTTCCCAATAAAATTTCCAATCGTTTGGATACTTGGCAAAGCCGTATTGAAAGACATTTTATGGATAATAATCAATCCGATAAAATAGAAATAACGGATAAAAATTATCAAACCATTCACGCAAAAATAGCTATTGCCAAAGGTGGATTGATGCGCTTAAATCCGGGAAAAAGCACCGAAAAATATTTTTTACCGCAATCGGTTTCCGATTTTATTTATGCTATAATTATTGAGGAATACGGATTGGTGGGAGGACTGATTATATTGTTTATTTATCTGATGATTGGTATTAGGATTTTTATTATTTCAAAAAATCAAGAAGATAATTACTATAAAATATTGGTTTTGGCAGTGGGTCTGCCATTGATTTTCCAAGCTTTAATTAATATGGGAGTAGCTGTGGGGATTTTGCCCGTTACCGGACAACCTTTGCCTTTGATTAGCTCGGGGGGAACGGCTATTTTGATAACTTCCGCTGCATTCGGAATTATCTTGGCTGCCGATCGTATGCGAACGCAAAAACAACAAAAAGAAATTGATGATTTTATTACGGAATAATAATGAAGGAACATAAACAAACATATCGTTTTATTATCAGTGGCGGAGGAACCGGAGGACATATATTTCCGGCACTTGCTATTGCCAATGAGCTGAAAAAACGTTTTCCAACTGCTGAAATTCTTTTTGTAGGAGCCAAAGGTAGAATGGAGATGGAAAAAGTTCCTGCGGCAGGTTATCCCATTGAAGCTTTGTGGATATCGGGATTGAACCGCACACATAAAATAAAAAATTTAAGTTTTCCTTTTAAATTGATTTCCAGCTTATGCAAGGCAAGAAAAATCATCAATAGATTTAAACCCGATGCGGTGATCGGGACGGGAGGTTTTGCCAGCGGTCCGGTTTTGTATATGGCACAAAAAAAAGGAATTCCGACTTTTATTCAAGAACAAAATTCATATCCGGGAATTACCAACAAACTTTTGGCAAAAAAAGCGAAGAAAATCTATACGGCTTATGATAATTTGGATCGATTTTTTGATAAAAATAAAATTGTTTTAACGGGTAATCCCGTTCGTAGTTTGTTAAATACAAATGCCATAAACAAAGAAGAAGCACTAAAAAAATTCGGTTTAGAAATCGGCAAGAAAACTTTGCTTATAATCGGGGGAAGTTTGGGAGCTATGCCGGTTAATCGTGCTATTGAAAAGCATTTGGACGAAATACAAAAAAAAGATTGGCAAATGATATGGCAAACCGGTAAAAATCATTTTGAAAAATTTAAAAAATACGACAGCCCGAATATAAAAGTGCTTCCGTTTATCAACGATATGGAAAAAGCTTATGCGGCAGCGGATTTAATTATTTCTCGGGCAGGAGCCGGTTCCATTTCCGAATTGGCAATTGTAGGGAAACCGGTAATTTTGGTGCCTTCTCCTTATGTAGCGGAAGATCATCAGACAAAAAATGCTCAAGCCTTAGTTGATATCGATGCTGCGGTTTTGATAAAGGAAAAAGATTTGGATAATGAATTACTCAAAACCATTCAAAAGATTTTTTCCGATGAAGCATTTTATCAAAAATTAAGTGAAAATTTAAAAAAAATAGCAAAATCGGAAGCAGTTGAACATATAGTGGATGATATTATAAAACATTTAAAAAGATGAGAAAGTTATTGGTAAATATCATTTTTGTTTTATTGCTCGTGATAACTATTGCCTTGGGAGGATTGTTCTCATCAGCTTTAAATAAAGAGAAAATAAAGCAAACAAGGGTTGTAATTTTTCCGGTGGATAAGAATTTTATAGAACCGGACGAAGTAAAAAAAATGATAGATATCGGGGATAGTTTGACCGGCAAAATAGATATTCAAAAAATTGAAAATAAATTGAAAAAAAACCGTTTTGTTGCCAAAGCGGAAGTATATAAGGATTTGAATGCCAACATATATGCCTATATCGAACAGTTTGAACCTTTGGCAAGAGTGGTCGGAAATACTTCTTACTATATTGATACGGAAGGCAAAAAAAGACCTTTGTCGGTGCATTATACGGAAAATGTTCCTTTGGTATTCGGCAATCCGTCAAAACAGCAACAAAAAGATATATATCAACTGTTGCGACAAATAAATAAAGACCAATATTTAAAAGATAATTTAACGGAAATTCATATTGATGCTTCCGGAAAATATAAATTTAGAGCATCCGGTTTTAAACCCGATATTATTTTCGGGAAATATGAAGATATAGCGGAAAAATTGTCCAAACTCAAAGGAATTTTGATGTATTTATCACAAAAAAAAATCAAGGATAAATATAATAGTTTGGATTTGCAGTTTAAAAATCAAATAGTTTGTAAAAAATAAAAATAAAGCGGTATGACAAATCAACAAAACAATTCAGCAGAATTCAAATCCGAGCGGCAATTACAGCCGCAAGATCCACGAACGATTGTTGTAGGATTGGACATTGGAACAACAAAGGTTGTTGCCATAGTCGGTAGGAAAAATCAATACGGAAAAGTAGAAGTATTGGGTTATGGAAAAGCTCCGAATAAAGGGGTTAAGACAGGCGAGGTAATCAATCTGAAAGATACGGAGATGGCTATCAGAGAAGCCGTAGCCAAAGCCGAATACGATTCCAAGATAAAGATTGAACGGGTAGTAGTGGGGATTGCAGGACAACATATCCGTAGCATCCAAACCAGAGAATATCTTACCCGCCAAAATCCCGAAGATATTATTACGGAAAAAGATATTGAGAAGCTAACCGAACAGGTCAAAAGATTACACGTGGAATCGGGGGAACAAATTATTCACGCGCTTCCGCAGGAATTTAAAGTGGACGAAATACAAGATATCAAATTATCACCTATCGGAATGGCAGGCACACGTTTGGAAGCAAATTATCACGTGGTGGTAGGAAAAGTTGCCGCTATCAAAAATTTGATACGATGCGTGGAAATGGCCGGATTGGAAGTTGAAGATATTACCTTGGAGCCATTGGCTTCGTCGAGAGCCGTTTTGTTGGAAGAAGAAAAAGAAGGAGGAATTGTTTTGATAGATATGGGAGGTGGAACTACGGATATGGCAATTTTCAGAGATAATATTATTCGTCATACTGCTATTATACCTGCCGGAGGGAATATTATTACAAAAGATTTGTCAACCGGAATTCGTGTTTTGCTAAGAGATGCCGAACAGGTAAAAGTAAAATTCGGTTCTGCTTATCCGGGAGCAAACAGCGAAAACGAGATAGTTTCCATAGAAGGTTTGCCCGGGCATAAACCGGTAGAAGTTTCTTTGAAAACAATTTCAAGAATTATCAAAGCGCGTCTAAAGGAAATCTTGGATCGGGTAGATAGAGAAATACATAAATATACCGATATTAGTAATGAAAATATGTTGTTGGGAGGAATAGTATTGACCGGTGGCGGCGCCCAAATGAAACATTTGGTGCAGTTGGTAAATATTTTAACCGGTATGCACGCACGTATAGGATACCCTAATCAGCATTTGGCTGCCGGAACGGAAGATGAACTCAAAAGTCCGATTTTTGCTACGGCTGTGGGATTGTTGATGGAAGGTTTGGAAAACAAAATCAATTATGAAGAATTGGAATATGGCGAGGAATATATACCCGAAATCAAAGAAAAACAGGTAGCAAAACAGGAGATACAAGAAACACCGGAAGAAAAAACACCGGAAGAAAAACAAGAAGAAATTCCCATACTTAACAAAAAGCGCAAAAGTGCTTGGTATGAACCGATAATGAAACTAATAAGCAAATTGGAATAAACCTAATCAAAAAGAATTATTATGGAAAATTTGGATATGAACATAAATTTGGATTTTGATATCAAAAAACATAAAGCCAATGTTATTAAAGTAATTGGCGTTGGCGGTGGCGGTGGAAATGCCGTAAATTATATGTATCAAAAAGGTATTAAAGATGTAGATTTTGTGATTGTAAATACCGATGCACAGGATTTGCGTAAAAGTCCCATACCTATCAAAATACAAATTGGGCGTGATTTAACCGAAGGTTTGGGAGCAGGAGCCATACCCGAAATCGGGCGTAAAGCCGCAGAAGAAGATTTGGATTCCATCCGAAAAGTTTTGGAAGACAATACTAAAATGATTTTTATTACTGCCGGAATGGGTGGAGGAACAGGAACGGGAGCTGCTCCTGTGATTGCCAAATTAGCAAAAGATATGGGTATTTTGACGGTTGGAATCGTAACCAGTCCTTTTGAATTTGAAGGACGTAAACGTTTGCAACACGCCGAAGAAGGGATAGAAGAATTACGCAAGTATGTAGATTCTTTGATTATCATCAATAACAATAAACTACGGGAAGTTTTTGGAAATTTGAAATATCACGAAGCATTTGCCAAATCGGATGAAGTTTTGGCAAGAGCCGCTTCCAGTATATCGGAAGTTATTACTTTGAACTATAAAGTCAATGTAGATTTTCGTGATGTAAGAACGGTTTTGGAAAATAGCGGAACTTCCATAATGGGTTCGGCTACCGCCAGTGGTGAAAATCGTGCTAAGAAAGTTATAGAAGCTGCTTTGGATTCTCCATTGTTGAATGATAATAAAATTGCCGGTGCCAAAAATGTGTTGTTGTTGATTGTTTCGGGTTCGGAAGAAATTACTTTAGACGAAATGAGCGAAATCAACTATTTTGTGCAAAATGAAGCAGGAAATACAGCCGACATAATTCTCGGTATCGGAACGGATGAGCGTTTGGGAGATGAAATTGGCGTAACGATAATTGCCACAGGTTTTCCGAAAGATCAACAAGACATGCTTGCCAATACCAAACCCGACAGAAAAGTTCATTATATATCGAAAGAAACGCAAGTGGAAACTTTACCGGAAATGGAAATTACATCACCAGAACCCGAAGAGTTTGTAACAGATCAACCGCATATTATTGATGAATACGGACATAAGCAATTGGTGTTGGATTTTGATGATGAGCCGGAAACAGTGCAGGAGAATCATTTTGAATTGAAAAATCCTTATGAAGAAATAAGCAAGACCCAAAAACAACCGCAATTGTTTCAAGATGAAATCATAAACGATAAAAAGAATAAAAATTCCGATACTAATAAAATTGTTTATAAATTAAATGATTTTATGGATGATGAGGAAGATTTGGTTGTAAAAGAAAATAAGGAGGTTGCCGAAGAACCGATTAAAGAACCGATTTTGAAAAAAAATCCTGTTGAAAAACCTGAAATTGTTTCCGAGCCTGAATTATTTTATGATGAAGATGCCGTTGATCCGACGGAACTTCCTTTTGAAAAAGCCTTGGAATTATCCAAAAAACGTAAGGATAATTTGCGTAAATATGTGGATGATATTTCTTTTGACGAGGATGAACCGGCATACGCCAAACAAGGTATTACCATTGATACCACTCCAAAATCAGATAAGAGTGTTTCCAAAGTTGAATTTAACAGAAATGACGATTTTAGAATAAGCGACAGTAATTCGTTTTTGTTTGATAATGTGGATTGATTTGTTGAATCATGGATTTGGTTAATTGTTAATTGTAAGATGTAAAGACAAGGCATGTAGTTGAGACAAGGAATGCCTTGTCTGTACTGTATTGTATAAGATATGGATTGAAAATAAATTAAAGCAGCTGCAATGATGGCCCGCGTGAGTGGTTGAAGTGGTTAGCTCCCGCTCTGCAAAACACTACAAAAACACAAGCAAAAGAGCGACATGAGAAGATCCTTTTGCTTGTCCGGTTTTTGTGTGTGTTTGCGGGCGGGACTATGAGCGGAAAACACGACCCGTGGAGTAATATCAAAAGCACCTATTTTTTAATTCAATAAATCATTTTATTTTCGCGATTTCTGCGTTAAAAATAATTCTAATTTATTCTGAAAAAAAAGGTGCTTTTGGTATTGGGCGGCTGGTTTTGGGAAGGGACACGCCCTAATAATTTTTTTATTAATGAAATATCAATGGAAAAGAGCTTATTGAGGAAGGCTCTTTTCATTTTTTATTAGTATTTTTGGTTCTGTGAAAAATTGGTTGAAATACATATTATTTTTTGTGTCGATTTGGATTTTGCCTACTGTAAATGCTCAGGTAAGAGTTTTGCCCAAGAAACCGGATTTGGGAGGAAAAGAGGTGAAATTGGATAGTTTGGCAAAAGATATGAAACGTAGTAAACGGAGTAAGGTGGTGTATAAGGTGGAGGATTATAAGTTTTTTGATTTGAAAAATGATAGTTTGGTGGTAGATACGGTTTTGAATATAAGAAGTTTTTATAAATGCAATGATTTGTTGAAAGATGATTTGGAGCGCTTGGCTTTTTCTAATTTGGGGCTTGGATATACCGATTTGTCTTTGAATAATAATGAAGGTTTTGGGGATTTGCCGAAGTTTGTTGCCGGACAAAAATCGGTTTACTATCGGTTGCCTTCGGATGTAAATTTTTTTAAGGTTCCGTCGGCTTATTCGGATTTGTATTATATCAATGGTATAGGGCAGGGGCAGATGTTGCGGGCGTTTATCACGACGAATATTCGTCCGAAATTGAATTTTTCTTTGGCTTATCGGGGGATTAATTCGTTGGGTTTGTATAAAAATTCTACTACGAGTTCGGGGCGATTGCAAACGGCTTGGAATTATCGTTCGAGGAATGATAATTACGGATTGAAATTTGTGTATCTGGCACAAGATATTCAGAATGATGAAAACGGAGGGATTAAGGATAGAAATCAGTTTGAAAACGGTGGAGAAACTTTTAAGGATAGAAGCCGTATCGATGTAAATTTTACGGATGCCAAATCTTTGTTAAAAGGTTCGCAAGTATTTTTGCATCAGGAGTTTAAGCCTTTTGAAAAAGCAGGGGTAAAATTGATAAACGAAACTTTTTATCATCAACGGAAGTTTAAATATGAACAGCAAAAGGCGGCGAATGATTTTTTCGGTCCTTCTTTTGTTGCTTCCGATATTAAGGATTCTTTGAATTTGAAGCAGTTTTATAATCTGACGGCTTTGGGTTTTCAGTATAAAAAATT